>CAYRRL010000017.1:6739-14958 GCA_964426665.1 uncultured Ferruginibacter sp.
GGTGCCATTCATTTTTTGCATCCCTTTCAATACATCAGATATCGATCCTTTTGTAGTTTGGAATTGCTTCGGCACAGAAATGCCATAACCATCATCCCATACAAAAACAGCCAGCGGTACCTGCAATACGCCTGCAGCATTTATCACTTCCCAAAAATGGCCTTCGCTGGTAGATGCGTCGCCGATAGTGGCAAAGCAAATTTCGTTCCCATTGTCGCTTAAATGTGTGTGTTGCTTAAATACATCTACGTTCCTGAATAATTTGGAAGCCAGTGCAAGGCCCAATGCCCTTGGCATTTGCCCGGCAGTAGGCGCCATATCGCTGCTGCTGTTTTTCATTGTTGCCAATGGCAACCATTCGCCTTGCGCATCTACATTTTTTGTGGCAAAGTGGGCATTCATTTGCCTGCCTGCGCTAAAGGGGTCATTGTTTATATCAGGGTCAGAAAATAACTGTGCAAAATATTGTTCAACATTGGCAATGCCTGCTGCCATCATAAAAGTCTGGTCACGGTAATAACCGGCACGTATATCCCCGGGCTTAAAAAATTTTGCCACAGCCACCTGAGCCACTTCTTTGCCGTCGCCAAAAATGCCAAACTTCGCTTTGCCTGTCAATACTTCTTTGCGGCCCAGCAGGCTTGTTTCCCTGCTTTCGCATGCAATCCGGTAATCCTTCAATACTTCTTCCCTGAAATTTTCAAAACTTAATTTTTCAGCGGCGGCAGCAGCGTCGTTTGTGTACAATGTTTCCATGCGGCAAATGTAAAATATTAGTGATGGCGATTGTTAAAAATATGTAAACCGGCCGAGATTTAAAAGCCGTTGCATCAGTTTTTGTATTTTTGGAGCGTTATTTGAAAAACAGCAGTTTGGATGAAAAAAATAGCAACGATTACAGCATTTCTTTCGATAAGTTTTATTGCACAATCGCAGGTAGTGGGCACATCTGCTGCTCCGCCCAAGCCGGTGGAAGCAGTTGAAGAAACAATAAAGCTGCAGGAAGAAGCATACGACTTTGGCAAAATACCCCAGGGCAAGCCTGTAACACATATTTTTAATGTGGAGAATGCCGGGAAAGACTCGTTGAAGATTTCAAACGTGCAGGCAAGCTGCGGCTGCACTACGCCAGAATGGGAAAGAAACAAAATACAGGCCCCCGGCGAAAAAACAAAAATTACAGTTGGCTATAATGCAGCGGCAGAAGGCCCGTTTACAAAAACAATTACCATTAGTTACAACGAAGGCAAAAGCAAACAAATAACTATTAAAGGCGAAGTTTGGAAAACCCCCGCTGCTTCAGCACCGGAAAATGCTGCCTTAAAAAGCCTTGGCGACGAATAATTTTTACATTCACTCATCAAAATAAAAAAGAAAAATAACATGAAAAGAATCGTACTTACAACAGCGGTATTTGTATTTGCTGCCGCTGCTTTCGCTCAAAAGAAAGTTGCAGACGTTGCAAAATTTACCAATGAAACAATTGACTTTGGCAAAATCAAACAAGGTGTTCCTCAAAAAGGGACATTTACTGTAACCAATATTGGCACAGAGCCTTTGATTATTGAACAAGCCAATCCAACCTGCGGTTGCACCATTTCTGATTATACAAAAGAACCAATTGCACCAGGCAAAACAGGCATCATCAATGCTACTTACAATGCAGCAGCTGCCGGCCACTTTGAAAAACACCTTACAGTAAAATTTGCAGGCGTTGACGAAATGAAGTCAATCACTTTTGTAGGCGATGTTGTGCCTGCAGAACAGGCTGACAAAGCAAAAGCTGAAGAATTAGAAAAAGCAAAAGCTGAAAAGGAAGCTGCCGGCATTAAAGAAGCAGCAGCTACAGCCCCTGCGCCAAAAACAAAAGCAGTATCTTCTTCGCCTGCATTAAAAAAAGCACCGGCTAAAACAACTAAGCTTGTAAAGCAATAATCAAATTACAAGTTATAAAAAAAGCCGGTAAATTTTACCGGCTTTTTTATTGCCCTCCTTCCGGGCACAAAGGAAAATTCATTTTCAAACAACTACTTTTGCACCCCGATAGCCATTGGGGCAATTTATTCAATAATAAAACCAAACATTGTGATACATAATTTTAATGCAGGCCCTTCTATTTTGCCCCAGCAGGTTTTCCGGCAGGCATCGGAAGCAGTATTGAATTACAACAATACCGGCCTATCAATACTTGAGATTGGCCACCGCACCAGCACATTTCAGGCCGTGATGGACGAAGCAAGGGCATTAGTAAAAGAGCTGATGCAACTGGGCAATGGCCATGAAGTATTGTTTCTTCATGGTGGCGCCAGCACACAATTTATGCAGGTGCCAATGAATTTGCTTGATGACAAACAAACCGCAGCGTATGCCGATACAGGCGTATGGGGCCAAAAAGCTATTAAAGAAGCAAAACTGTATGGCAAAGTGGAAGTTGTTTGCACAGGCAGGGAAAGCAACTACACCATTATACCAAAAAACTTTGCAGTGCCTAATGATGCTGTGTATTTCCACATTACCACCAACAATACCATTTACGGCAGCCAGTGGCAAAAAATACCTAAGACAAGCATTCCTTTGGTAGGCGATATGAGCAGCGACATCTTTAGCCGTGTAATTGACTTTAATGCGTTTGACTTGATATATGCAGGCGCACAAAAAAACATGGGGCCTGCTGGTGTGAACCTAGTAGTAGTGAATAAAAATATTTTAGGTAAAATAAAACGCCCCATACCAACCATTATGGACTACCGCAACCACATAAAAGATGGCAGCATGCTGAATACGCCGCCTGTATTTGCAGTATATGTGTGCATGCTGACTTTGCGCTGGCTGAAAGAGCAAGGCGGTGTGGCAGCTATTGAAAAAAAGAACATTGAAAAAGCAGCATTGTTGTACGAAGAAATAGACCGCAACCCTTTATTCACCGGCACAGTTGCCAAAGAAGACAGGAGCAAAATGAATGTGTGCTTTGTAATGAATGACGGGCTGCTTGAAGAAAAATTTTTAGCGTACGCAAAAGAACAAAACATTGCAGGCATTAAAGGCCACAGGCTGGTTGGCGGCTTCAGGGCATCGCTGTATAATGCCTTGCCAATAAGCAGCGTGCAGGTACTGGTGGATGCAATGAAAAGTTTTGCAAAACAACATGCTTAATTAAAATAAACTTATTTTTACCGCCCCGATAAAGAGACGAATAAGATGGTTACTATATCTCCGTTTAAAGCCCTTAGGCCAGATGCACAACATGCAAAGAATGTGGCTAGCCGCCCTTACGATGTATTAAACAGCAAAGAAGCAAAGATTGAAGCACAGGGAAACCCTTATAGCTTTTTGCATATCACCAAGAGCGAAATTGATTTGCCGGAGGATACTGATATACATGCACAAAAAGTGTATGACACAGCAAAGGAAAATTTAGATGCTTTCATAAGCCGCAATGTATTGTTCAGGGAAAGCAAGCCCTGTTATTACATTTACCAGCTTATAATGAACGGTGCTGTGCAAACTGGCCTGGTTTGCGGCAGCAGCGTGGATGACTACGACAATGATTTGATTAAAAAACATGAATTCACCCGCCCCAAAAAATAAAACGACCGCATCAACCACATAAAAACCACCGGCGCACAAACAGGCAATGTTTTTCTGGCGTATAAAAATGTGGATGAGATTGATGCCTTGATTGAAAAGTGGAAAAAAACAAAAAACCCTGTTTACGATTTGATGGCTGATGACAAAGTGCAGCACACTGTTTGGATTGTAAACGACAGTAAAACCATTGATAAAATAACTGAACTGTTTAAAGCAAAAGTACCAGCCACTTATATTGCAGATGGCCACCACCGTGCTGCTTCAGCTGCCAAAGTGCGTAAGGCATTAGGCAAAAAAGCACCAGTGGGTGCTGATATTTTCCTCACCACTTTATTCCCATCCAACCAGTTAAGAATAATGGACTACAACCGTGTGGTAAAAGATTTGAATGGGCTCAGCAATGATGCTTTTTTAAACCGGCTGGAGGAAAAATTTTCAATTGAAAAATCAAAAGAGGCGGTTGCGCCGGCACAATTGCATGAGTTTGGCATGTACCTTAATAAACAATGGTATAAGCTTATTGCAAAAAATGGCACATACAGCAACGACCCAATTGGCATATTGGATGTAACCATTTTGCAAAACAATACACTGGATGCTTTGCTTGGCATACAAGACCCACGCACAGACAAGCGGATTGATTTTGTTGGCGGCATACGTGGCCTGGAGGAATTAGAAAAAAGGGTTGACAGCGGCGAAATGGCTGTTGCCTTTAGCTTATACCCTGTAAGCATCCAGCAATTGTTTGATATTGCCGACAGCGGCAATGTGATGCCTCCAAAAAGTACCTGGTTTGAGCCAAAGCTGAGAGATGGCTTGCTGACGCATTTGATAAAGGATTAAAACATCGTTAATGATTTTGCTTAAAAATATTGAGGTGCTGTTCCAGTGCCTCTTTTTTTTATCTTTACCCGGATGAAAAAAATTATTTACACTACTTGTGCCTGCCTGTTTCTTTTTTACAGCACATCTTTTTCCCAAACTGCCAAAGAGCTGCAGGAAACTGCCCGCTCATTTATGCAACAGGGCGATTATTCGAATGCCGTGTTGGTACTAAACAGGGCAACGCAATTAGCACCCGCTGATATTGACATTTCAAAAGACCTGGCACTAAGCTATTACCTGCAAAAAGATTTTGCCAAAGCCCAGGGCATTATAACGCCATTGCTTGACAGGGAAGATGCAGACGACCAGTGCTACCAGATTGCAGGCAATATTTACAAACAGTTGGGGCTGCCAAAAGAGTGCGAAAAAGTTTTAAGGAAGGGCCTGAAAAAATTCCCTAACAGCGGGGCTATGTATAATGAACTTGGCGAACTGTTGTGGGCGCAGCAAGACTATAACGCAATAAAACAATGGGAAAAGGGCATAGAGGTTGATCCTGGATTTTCAAAAAATTATTATAATGCTGCCAAGTTTTATTACATGAGCACAGACAAAATATGGAGCATTATTTATGGGGAACTGTTTGTGAATATGGAGCCTTTTACAAACCGCACGCCTGAAATAAAAACAATTTTGCTCGACAGCTATAAAAAACTGTTTGCGGAATCGCAGATAAGCATCCCTTCCGGCGAAAAAAATGATTTTGCGTCAGCATTTGCCAAAACGATGAACAAGCAAAACGCTGTGGCTTCTTCAGGCATAAATGCTGAAACACTCACCATGATACGCAGCCGTTTTATATTAGATTGGTACAATGATTATGAAAGCAAAATGCCTTTCAGGCTATTTGAACTGCACAGGCAACTGTTGCAGGAAGGCATGTTTGATGCTTACAACCAATGGCTGTTTGGCTCAGTGCAAAACCTGCCTGCTTACCAAAGCTGGACAGTGGCACACGAAGCAGAAAACAACGAGTTTGTAAAATTCCAAAGGGGCAGGATATTTAAAATGCCGGCCGGGCAGTATTACCGTTAATGAGATTTTAATTTGCCAAAGGCTTCACTGCATACGTTTTTATGAAAAAAATTATTCTTTTATTCCTTGCCTTTTCATTTGCAAAAAACAGCCATGCCCAAAGCAATGCCTCCAAAGCAGAAGCCTGGGCAGACAGTGCGCTAAAAACATTAAGTGAAGACGAGCGCATAGCGCAACTGATGATACTCAGGCTTTCTTCGTATGATTTTAAAACGAAAACGCCGCTATATTTTGATTCGCTTGTAGCACAAAAAGTTAAGCAATACAATATTGGCGGCATATGCCTTTTTCAGGGTGCACCGGCAAAACTTGCAGCTATTGTAAACAATTTACAGGGCATGGCCAAAACGCCATTGATGGTTTGCATAGACGGCGAATGGGGTGTTGGCATGAGGCTGTTTGACGATGTGCAGGCTCTGCCACACCAGATGATGCTTGGCGCAGTACAGGATAAAAATATTATTTACCAGTATGGAAAATTAGTGGCTGAACAGTGCAAAAAGCTTGGCATAACAGTAAACTATGCCCCGGTAGTTGACATCAACAACAACCCCAACAACCCTGTTATCAACGACCGCAGCTTTGGCGAAGACAAATACAAAGTGGCAGCCTATGGCATTGAATACATGAAAGGCATGCAGGATGCAGGCGTAATGGCATGTGCCAAGCATTTCCCCGGCCATGGCGATGTTGCTGTTGATTCGCATCTTGATTTGCCTGTGATAAATAAAACCATGCAGCAATTGGATTCGCTGGAATTGTACCCTTTTAAAGAAATTTTTAATGCTGGCGTGGGCAGTGTAATGGTGGCACATCTGTACATACCTGCTATTGACAGCACGGCCAACAGGGCAACTTCCATTTCAAAAAAGAATGTGGCAGGGTTGATGCGGAATGAACTGGGGTACCAGGGGCTTACGTTTACAGATGCATTAGAAATGCAGGGAGTTCAAAAATTCTTCCCCGGCGGCGAAGCTTCCGTGCAATCTATCATTGCAGGCAACGACATGCTATGCCTACCCGCTGATGTAGAGCAAACCATTAAAAAAGTAAAAGAAGCAATAAAAAAGAACCAGCTTACATGGGAAGATATTAATTACCACTGTAAAAAAGTGTTGTTAGCCAAATACCAATATGGCGGGGAAAAGCCTGCGGCAGTAAGCACCGAAAATATTACTGCCGCCTTGAACAACGGCGTGCCTGAAATGAAAAAACTAGTGGCAGAAAACGCCATCACTGTTTTAAACAAGGATGGCAATTCATTTTTCCCTTTGCAAAAAAATGAAAACGATAAAATTGCTTTTATCGGTATTGGCGCTGCGGCGGAAAATGCCTTTGCTAAACAATTAAAAGCTGTTTACAATGCTGATGCTTTTTATTTTGATTATAAACAAAACAGCAGGAGCGAAACATTGCTGGCACAGTTAAAAAAAAATTACACTAAAATTATTATCGGCATTCACAACTACAGCCGCAAACCAGATAATAATTTCGGTATCAGCAGCGCTGCTATCGAGCTGGCAAATAAACTACAGGCTGAAACCAACAGTGCCAGTTTTGTTTTTGGCAATCCTTATGCAGTAAAAAACTTTTGCAATGCCCCCAATCTTATAGTATGTTATGAGGACGACAGCATTACTCAAAAAGCTGCTGCTGATTTTTTACAGGGGCTGTTCACTGCAAAAGGGAAATTGCCTGTTACAGTTTGTGAGCAATACAAATTTGGCAGCGGCATTGATGCAGGTTTTTTTTTGCCCCAAACAAAAAGGAACTATTCCACAGCATTGACTCGCTAGCAGAAAACGCTATTGCACAAAAAGCCATGCCCGGCTGCGCCATCCTTATTGCCAAAGATGGAAAAATTGCATACCACAAAGCTTTCGGGCATTTCAATTATGATAAAGAACAAACAGCAGCCATACAATCAGTATACGACATGGCTTCTGTTACAAAAGCTGCAGCTACTACATTGGCCATAATGAAACTGTATGACAGGGGCCAAATTCAATTAAATAAAAAGCTAAGCGATTACCTTCCAAATACAAAAGGAACAAACAAGGCAAACCTTGTCATAAAAGATATTTTGCTTCACCAGTCAGGGCTTGTTGCATTTATCCCTTTTTATAAAGAAGTAATTGATTCTTCTGGCAAACCCAACCCTGTATTATTTGCAAAAAGCAAGAGCGATTCATTTAGTGTGAAAGTAGCGGACGGCTTATACATGAGGAAAGATTGGAAAGACACTATGATGAGCCGCATTTTGCAAAGCCAGCTGGGGCCGCATGGCAAATATGTGTACAGCGACAATGGTTTTATTTTTTTAGCAAGGGTTGTTGAAGCTATCACAGGCACAGCAATTGACAAATTTGCAGAAAAGGAATTTTACAAACCTATGTGCCTAACCACGGCTACGTTTAGGCCAATGGAAACAATGCCATTAAAAAACATTGCGCCATCCGAAGACGAGCCGGTTTTCAGAAATCAATTAGTGCACGGCACTGTGCACGACCCCGGCGCTGCCATGTTTGCCGGCGTGGCTGGCCATGCCGGCCTGTTCAGCAATGCGTATGATATGGCTTTGATAATGCAAATGCTTTTGAATGGCGGCACACTGAATGGCAAAAGGTATTTGCGAAAAGAAACCATTGAACTATTTACAAGCTATGGCAGCAGCCATAGCCGCCGCGGGCTTGGCTTTGACAAACCAGAAA
>CAYRRL010000018.1:0-7818 GCA_964426665.1 uncultured Ferruginibacter sp.
TGCCATTAATGTAAGTTGGCAAACGGAACTGCCTGGTGAGAATGACTGTTTTGGTTTCCTTATTGTACAACAAAATCACAGCACCATTGCCACGGTCATAGGCTTCCCGGTTCATTGTTTTCCATTCGCCATTGCTGAGGTAATCGTAGGTTATTTTTTTAAGTGTGTACCAGTTGCTGGAAAGAATTTCGGTTGAAAGGTTTTTTACTCGTTCGTTCATTACATTTAATTATTGAATCATCGGGATAATATTTTCACTCAGGTGTACGGCCCATTTAGAATACTCCCTGCCTGACGGGTGCAGCTTATCACCAGCCAAAAAATCTTCTTTACTTCCGTCCTTCCGTTGCGAAGCAGTAATATCTATAAAATGAGTTTTATACTTTTTACTTACAGACTTGCATACTTTATTAAAAGCATCAATTTCTTTTGCAATTTTTTCCTTGTCCCTCCCTGCAGCAAAAGGTGTAACACCCCAATCGGGGATAGATAAAACAAAAACATGCTGGGGCTTAATTCCCGATAATTTTATAGCTATTTGCAATAAGCCTTCAAACTCCTCTTTAAAATTATTAACAGCCCTTCCACGGTATTGATTGTTTACACCAATCAAAAGGCTTACAAAATCGTATTGGGCCTGCAATTTTGTTTCATTGATTAGATTATTAAGCTCATCTGTTGTAAAGCCGGTTACAGCAACAATTTCAGGCGCATAAAATGAAAAACCCTTTTTTCTGAGCAGTTGCACAGTTTGATAAGGAAAGCTCTCATAAATACGAACCTGTTCCCCAATTGTATAACTGTCGCCGAGCGCTAAGTAAGAATGTAGTTTCATAAATTATATAGTCATAAAACCAGCCACATTGTGGCTGCATATTAGCAGAAGCAACAACAAATAAAAAACCTAAACCACTAGCTCCATAGGAGCGGCATGTAACATATCGCTCCTACGGAGCTTGCCTCCAAATGTATGGATGTTCTATTTTCTACTGGCATTTCGGTCCTATGGAGCTATTCTAAAACCGCATCCTGTCTGCTTCCAATTGTTTTATCCATTTCCTGCAAACCCACAATGGGAAAATGCCAATCACTCCAAAACTGCAATCAATTAAAATATGAAACAACGGAATATGGCGGATCGGCCCGGCAATAAATGCCAGCGGTATCACTGCAATACAAGACAGTATGCCCCACTCTATCACCCAGATATTTTTTATCGGGTCTTTTAATGGCCCGATGAAAAATAGAGCGATTACAATATGTGCAAATGCCAGCCAGTCATACCCGTAAGCCAGCATCGGGTATTTGGAATTGGTTTCTACTAATGCCACATATACCTCCTGCAGCCATTTTTCTGCAAAGGAAGGAACAATGGATGGGTGGCTTAATAACCATCGCAATTCTGTTTCCACCGGGAAAGCAGTAACGCCGCTTAATACAAGCGCCACCATAAAAAATACAATGAGCAGCCTGATTTTTGTAAGCAACCGCATAATTAATATTTCTTTTCTGGTATGCCCGGCGCAAAACTCCCAATTGGTGCTGTGTACCATGGGTGCAGTTCATAAGCAAGGCGGCCGGCGGCGATGGCCGGGTCGGTGTTTAATAATTTTTCTACTTCTTCTTTTGTTTCGCTCCCGATAGCTATCGGGTCAAAAATAAAAATACCACGCCAGTTGCCATTATCGCCAAATGGGCCAGCTACTTTTAGTTTCCCTTCGTTGTATAGCCGCTTAATATTTGCCATATGGCCTTCCTGCAATTTTGCTGCTGCGGCAGAGTCTTGTGTGCGGTTATTCCCTTTTGTGAGCATCACAAACCAATATTTCCTTATCTGCTCCTCCGGTTTAGCATCTTTCGATTGATTTTGGGCAAAACTTGAAAATTGGCCAATAACTATGCAAGCCATTAAGATAACAAAACGCTTCATGGTAAAATGGTTTTTGATTTTCTAAATGTATAACATTTTACAGGCAATGAGGCAAGGCTTGTTATATTTGCGGCGGTTAAAAAAGCGATTGCAACAGAGGATGGAACAAAGATGCCGCGGATTAGGCAGATTGTCACAGATTTAATCCGTTTGTATCAGTAGAACCCGTGCCATCCGTGTTCTATCAAACAAAATAAAAACACATGGCAGCCAAAACAGACAATTTTAAAAGCCCCGATTATTTTAATGTGGATGAATTGCTTACGGAAGAGCACAGGCTTATCCGGGAAAGCGTACGCAATTATGTGAAGAAAGAAATTTCTCCGATTATTGAGGACTATGCACAAAGGGCAGAGTTCCCACAGCAGATTGTAAAGCAAATGGGCGACCTCGGTGTTTTTGGGCCAACCGTTCCTGTTGAGTACGGCGGCGGCGGGCTTGATTATATCAGTTATGGGTTGATGATGCAGGAACTGGAAAGAGGCGACAGCGGCGTGAGGAGCACTGCATCTGTTCAAGGATCATTGGTAATGTTCCCTATTTACCAATATGGCAGCGAAGAGCAACGCAAAAAATATTTGCCCAAGCTCGCCAGCGGCGAATGGCTCGGTTGCTTTGGTTTGACGGAGCCCAACCACGGCAGCGACCCAAGTAGTATGTTGACAAACATAAAAGATGCTGGCAGCCATGTAATATTGAATGGCGCAAAAATGTGGATAAGCAATGCGCCTTTTGCACAAGTTGCTGTTGTGTGGGCAAAAGATGAAGCAGGCGATATTCGTGGGCTGGTGGTAGAGAGGGGCATGGAGGGTTTCAGCACACCGACAACCCACGGTAAATGGAGCCTGCGTGCAAGCGCAACCGGCGAATTGGTATTTGACAATGTAAAAGTGCCGAAAGAAAATATTTTCCCGAATATAAAAGGGTTGAAAGGGCCATTGAGCTGCTTAACCAAAGCAAGGTATGGTATTGCCTGGGGCGCTGTTGGCGCTGCAATGGATTGCTATGATATTGCATTGAATTACTCAAAAGAAAGGGTGCAGTTTGATAAACCTATTGGAGGTTTTCAATTGCAGCAAAAGAAGCTGGCGGAGATGGTAACTGAAATTACCAAAGCACAATTGCTTAACTGGCGCCTGGGAGTATTGATGAACGAAGGAAAAGTAACACCTCAGCAAGTGAGCATGGCAAAAAGAAATGCCTGCGAAATTGCCACCAACATTGCAAGGGATGCAAGGCAAATGCTGGGCGGTATGGGCATTACCGGCGAATACCCTGTGATGCGCCACATGATGAACCTTGAAAGTGTGATTACTTATGAGGGTACTCATGATATTCATTTGCTGATTACGGGAATGGACGTAACGGGAATTAATGCCTTCAAATAAATTTTAAAAGAATAGAAATGCCTATAAAAAATGTAAGTGTTATTGGCGCCGGCACCATGGGCAATGGCATAGCGCATGTATTTGCACAAAGCGGTTTTGCTGTAACACTCATTGACGTTAATGCATCTCAATTAGAAAAAGCGCTTGCCACCATTGGCAAAAACTTCGACAGGCAAATTGCTAAAGGAACAATTGCTGAAGAAGTAAAAACAAAAGCGCTTTCAAATATTGTTACTAAAACAGATGTTGCTGAAGGCGTAAAGAATGCTGAGTTGGTTGTGGAAGCTGCAACGGAAAATGTTGGCCTCAAACTAAAAATATTTAAATCAATAGACGAAGCAGCGCCCGCTGGCTGCATTCTTGCGACTAACACTTCATCTATCTCCATTACTAAAATTGCAGCAGTTACAAAGCGCCCTGAATTAGTTATCGGCATGCACTTTATGAACCCGGTGCCGGTGATGAAACTGGTGGAAATAATCAATGGCTATGCAACTACAAAAGAAGTAACGAATACCATTGTTGAGCTCAGCAAACAGCTTGGCAAAATTCCTTGCACAGTAAACGATTACCCGGGCTTTATTGCCAACCGCATTTTAATGCCAATGATAAACGAAGCTATTTATAGTTTGTATGAAGGCGTTGCAGGCGTGGAAGAAATTGATACGGTAATGAAGCTTGGCATGGCCCACCCAATGGGCCCTTTGCAACTGGCAGATTTTATTGGGCTTGATGTTTGCCACAGTATTTTAAAAGTATTGCATGATGGCTTTGGCAACCCGAAATATGCGCCATGCCCATTATTGGTGAATATGGTAACCGCTGGTAAGCTGGGAGTAAAAAGTGGTGAAGGTTTTTATGTGCATACAGCAGGAAGCAAGGAGTTGGTGCCCAGTTCTTCTTTCAAAAAATAACCCTCACATTTAATTTGCATAATGGCTAAAGCAAGAAAGTATTGATTGCTTACTTTAGCCATAAATTTTTACCGATGCCAGCCTACAACAAATCCATTGACGCCTATATTGCCAAGTCCGCCGGTTTTGCAAAGCCAATACTCAATCACTTACGGGAGCTCGTTCATACAACCTGCCCCGGTGTGGAAGAAAAAATAAAATGGAGCATGCCATTTTTTGATTACAAAGGAGAAATGATGTGCCATATGGCATCATTTAAGCAGCATTGCGCTTTTGGTTTTTGGAAAGGCTCTATTATGAAAGACCCGATACTAAGAGAAACGGCAGCATCAGAAGAAGCGATGGGGCATTTGGGAAGGATTGCATCATTAAAAGACTTGCCTCCTGATAAAAAAATAATTAGCTGGATAAAAGAAGCAATGGCTTTAAATGACAATGGCATCAAATTGCCGCCCAAAGCTAAACCTGCTGAAACAAAAGAAATCAGTGCCCCGGATTATTTTACCAAAGCCATTGCAAAAAACAAAGCAGCAAAAAAAGTTTGGGATGCTTTCCCGCCCGGGAAAAAGAAAGATTACGTTATATGGATAACAGAAGCTAAAACAGAAGGCACAAGAATCAAAAGAATGGAAACTGCTGTGGAATGGATTGCTGATGGTAAAGCAAGGAACTGGAAATACATGAAATAGAATTCCTAAGCGGCTGTAATTTTATTACGCTTTTTATCTTCCCTCACTTTGTCCCAATACTTTTTTGCCACCATTAACATGCCAAAACTCTCACCGTCTTCTTTATTCAAATGCTTATGATGCATTTTGTGAGCCCACCGTATGGCACGTATATAAGTATTGTTGCTTTTAGTAAACCATTTAAAACGCTGGTGTATGATGACTTCATGCACTAAAAAATAAGCCAGGCCATACATTGCAATGCCAAAGCCGATAGCAGCAACCCAGTAAATTTTATTTTGCAGGCCCAGCATTATGCAAAGCCAGCTCGGTATGGCAAAGATCAGAAAAAACGCATCATTCTTTTCAAAAAAGCCGGGCCCTTTCTGGTGATGGTCCTGATGCAGGTACCAAAGAAAGCCATGCATGACAAAACGGTGCGTAAGCCATGTAACGCCTTCCATGGCGATGAAAGTGCAAAGCACTATAAGTATAAAAAGAAGTGTATTCATTGCAAAAAAGTGCGGAGCGTTAAAAAAAACATCAACTGAATTAATAACAAATGTACTGCAGTTTTGTTCCTTTTTTCAAATGGTGAAAACCGGAATATAACCATCAGCAAAAGGCTTACGCCAAACCAGCAGGCATAATTGTACAAAGGCACTTCATTATTTTGCCATTGCCAATAACCAAGCTTCATCGCTACCGGCTCTATCAGCCAGTCAAAGAACAAAGCCAGCGTAGCGCCATCTGAAATTACAGAAAGCGCTTTTAATACAGGCGCAGGCGCCGCTGCGGTGGATTCAATTGGCTTAATAATCCTTTGCAGCAAAGCAGTTATGCTAATACCGCAGCAATACACAACTATAAACCAATTGATGCCAATTATCAATGGCACTTGTTTATATTTTGGGCCAAGCACATTGCCGTATTTATAATCGCCAAACAGCAAACCCGTGTTAACGCCAATTATTTCAACTGCAATACCTGTAAGCACTGCTGCTATTACAAACAACCAAAAAAATATGTTTTTATCATCCTGAGCCCATAGCAGCAGGGCAAAAACCAGCAGCAAATTAAATGGCGTGGCACGGATGATAGTTTCGCTTTTAAATAAAAGTATGCCGGCAAGCCCAACTGCATGAAACAATATTGCAATAGCAGTGGCTATTTGGTGCTTAGAAAATTTCTGTGTTAGCTTCATTTTTTAAAATCGCCTGCAATTAGTTCGCTTACAATCTTTGCGCTCTTTAAACAAAGCGGTATGCCTCCGCCCGGATGGACGCTTCCCCCGCAAAAATACAATCCCTTAAGGCTGCCAGTAAAATTTGCATGGCGGAGAAAAGCAGCCAGCTTTGAATTGGAACTGGTTCCGTATAACGAACCCATGTATGATGAAGTTTGTTCTTCAATCAATAAAGGGTCAAGCGTTTCTTCTGTTACTATCAATGGCCTGATATCCTCATTCAACATCCGGCTTAGCTTATCAATAACTTTTTTCTTTAGCCATTGCTTATCTGTTTCCCATTCCTGCCCGGTATTAGCCGGGGCATTCACCATCACAAACCAGTTTTCCATTCCTTCAGGCGCCATTCCGTTTTCCATTTTGGATGTGATGTTGATATACACTGTTATATCATCTGCAATTCTTTTTTTGTTAAAAATGCCATCAAATTCGCTTTCATAATCGTTGCTGAAAAAAATATTATGCAATTGCAGCTCAGGGAATTGTTTTTTTATTCCCCAATAAAAAATAACAGCGCTGCTGCTCCTCTCCTGCCTTAAAACTCTGTTGGCTTTTGAAATATCACCAAGTAAATTTTTATAGGTAAAATATACATCGCTGTTGCTCACAACAATATCAGCCTCCATCATTTCATCATTTACAATTATGCCGTTTGCTTTGCCATTTGCATGAGCAATGCGCTGCACCGGGGAATTGAAATGGAATTGTACCCCTTTGCCTTTTGCAAGATTATACAAAGCTTTTGTAATGCTTATCATGCCGCCCATGGGGTAAAAAGCGCCCTCGTTCATTTCTAAATGGGGGATAAGGCTCAGCATGCCGGGCGCTTTATAAGGGTTGCTGCCATTGTAGGTGGCAAAGCGGTTAAATAGTTGTACTGCTTCGGGCGATGAAAAGTGTTGCTTGTTGTAATGATGCAGCGACGAAAAAAGATAAGAAGGCTTTACAACAGCAAGCGCATTTATAATCCTTTTATGCAGCCATGTCCTTGCTTTATGCAATGAATAGTTTAAAAAAATGTTCCCGATTCTTTCATATGCTTTTTCTGATTGCCTTAAATAACTGGCAACTGCTTCTGGGTTTTCATTCAATTGTTCTTGTAATTCCTTTGCAAATATTTTTGCATCCGTAAAAGCCTGAACAACCTTCCCATTCCCGTAAAAATATTTACATGCAATACCCAATCGTTTGTAAGAAAAGTACTTTTCAACCGGCTCGCCCGCAAGCGCAAAAAGCTCTTCTATGTTTTTTGGCTGGGTAAACAAAGAGGGGCCGGCATCAAAATAAAAACCGCCCTTTTCAAAGGCATGCAATTTGCCGCCAGGGAAATTGTTTTTTTCATACACATCTACATCAAAACCCTGCACTTTCAACCTTATTGCTGCAGCCATACCTGCTACGCCGCTGCCAATAATGATTGCTTTTTTGTTGTGCATACAAAGGCATTATACCGCTTTCCCCTTAAGGCTGGCTTCAAGTTCAGGCAAAGCAATTTTAAACCATTCAGTAAAATGGAATGGTTGCAATTCGATGTTTCGTTTTATTTCTTCCAGCGATTGGTAGCAGTAATCACTTACTTCGCTTGGGTTGGGGTGTACCAACCCGTTATATGTGCCGGTAAACACATGGTCGTATTCGTATTCGGTAAGCCCATTGGCAAATGGCGCTTTGT
>CAYRRL010000018.1:7828-14878 GCA_964426665.1 uncultured Ferruginibacter sp.
GAGGTGTAGCAAAGCCCATTTCTTCCATCAGCCTTTTTTCTGCTGCTTCCAGGGTGTCTTCACCGGGTGCCGGGTGGCTGCAACAGGTATTAGTCCAAAGGCCAGCGCTATGGTACTTATTTGCTGCTCTTTTCTGCAGAAGCAATTCGCCCTTATCATTGAAAACAAAAATGCTGAACGCACGGTGCAATAAAGCCTTTTGATGGGCTTCCATTTTTTCCATTATGCCTATTGGGCAATCATTCCCGTCAACTAAAATAACATCCATGCTGCAATTTAAAGAATATTCAACTGTGCCCTAAGGCTTGCCTTTGCCAGGATAAATACTTTGCCATAATTGGGTATCCTGAAACGCTTGTGAAGAATAGATTTAGGCTTTGCTTTTTTTATTTTATTAAAAAGCGACAGATAGTATTTATAAGCTACATATACCCCAAACCTTGCCGTAGCAGGCAACTGTGCTATGCCTTTATATGCATTGGCAAAATCAATAGATATGTCATCTTCAATTTTTCTTTTGGAACAAAAAGTAAAGTTTGAAAAATCAACCCCCGGGAAATACGTGCGCCCCAGTTGCTGGCAGTCTGCATTTGCGTCCCGCAAAAAATTTACTTTTTGAAAAGCTGCGCCCAATGCCTGCGCATAAGGTTTCAAGCGGTTATACATTTCTTTGTCGCCTTCGCAAAAAACACAAAGGCACATCAGCCCCACAACTTCTGCGCTGCCGTAAATGTATTCGCTATATTTTTCATCCGTATAAGATGATTGTGTTAAGTCCATTTCCATTGAATTGAAAAAAGCATCAATCAAATCGAAACCGATATTGTATTCGTTTACAGTTTCCTGAAAACTTTGCAATATTGGGTTCAGGCTTATGCCCCTTTCAATGGCATTGTATGTTTCTGCCTTAAATTCGGCCAGCAATGTTGCCTTATCATATTCATGAAAAGTATCTACTATTTCATCGGCAAAGCGAACAAAGCCATAAATATTGTAAATGGGCGTATGCAATTTTTTATGCAGCAGCTTGATAGCACTGCTGAAAGAAGTGCTGTACTTTTCCGTGGTGGTTTTGCTGCACAAGCGGCTTACTTCATAAAATAAGTTCATCATACCTGTAATTTTAAATACCACAATGGATTATTGGCCCAATGTTTAAAAGATTTTATCTTCTGCTCAATAATACTTCAACACTTCTTTCGCTGCCACTTCGCCGCTAATTAAACTTGGCGGGACTCCCGGACCTGGCACCGTTAGCTGCCCTGTATAAAAAAGGTTCTTAATTTTTTTGCTTCTAATTGATGGCTTCAGCAATGCCGTTTGCATCAGTGTATTTGCAAGCCCGTAAGCATTCCCTTTGTACGAATTATAATCACTTACAAAATCGCTTACTGAATAGCTTTTTTTATATGCAATAGCGTTTTTAATATCTTCGCCAATACGCTTTTCGAAACGCTCAACAATTTTTTCAAAATACTTTTCCCTTAGCTCCTCAGTATCTCCCTGCAAACCTGCGGCAACGGGGATAAGGAAAAATAAATTTTCACAATCTTCCGGGGCAATACTGTCATCGGTAACAGATGCAGCGCATACGTAAAACAATGGCTTGCCCGGCCATTTCGGTTGTTTGTAAATTTCATCGCCATGCGCTTCAAAACTGGTATCGAAAAAAAGCGAATGGTGCAAAACGTTTTTCAACTTTTTGTTCAACCCAACATAATATAGCAGGCAGCTTGGCGCCAATGTTCTTTTATCCCAATACGCTTCTGTGTATTGCCTGTCTTTTTGCTTCAGCAGTTGTGTTTCTGCAAAATGATAGTCCGCATTGGCAATTACAACGCTGGCTTCAAAAAAAACTGTTTCGCCGTTGTGTGCAGCCAGCACTTTTTTCGCAAGGCCATTTTCAGTTGTTATTTCAAGGGCATTATGATTAAAATGAAAATTAACGCCCAGTTCTTTTGCCAAACCATACATTGCCTCAACAATGCTGTACATCCCACCCTGTGGGTACCATGTGCCAAGTTTTATATCAGCATAATTCATCAGGCTGTACAATGCAGGCGTATCCTGAGGCAATGCACCCAAAAACAAAACAGGGAATTCAAGCAGCTGCTGCAGCTTTGGGTGCTTAAAATATTTGCCGATGTGTTTTTTCATAGATACAAAAACATCCAGTTTAAAAACACCTTTAACCAAATCCATATCTGCAAACTCTGCTGGCGATTGGCCTGGCTTGTAAACCAGTTTGTTTATACCCACCCCATACTTATATGCTGCTTCAGATAAGAATTTATCCAACGCAGCGCCGCTTCCTTTTTCAATTTTTTCAAACAGCTTTTTTAGTTCTCCGTAACCGGCAGGAATATCCATTGCATCATCCTGCCAATAAACCCAGTACGACGGGTCCAATCTTTTTAATGAATAATAATCAGCAACGCTTTTGCCAAAGCTGTTAAAAAATTTCTCAAACACGTCCGGCATCCAGTACCAGCTTGGCCCCATATCAAATGTGAAGCCATTGGCTTTTAGTTGCCTTGCCCTGCCGCCGGGCATTTCATTTTTTTCAATTACCGTTACCCGCCATCCAGCTTTTGCCATAAAACAAGCTGCAGACAATCCGGCGAAACCGCTGCCAATTACCACTGCTTCTTTCATGGCTTTATAAAATAATTTGAATCAAAATAAAAAATTAAACGGATTAAAAACGGGCTATTTGCTCCTTTAGTAATTTTCTTGCAAAGTGTATCCTGCTTTTGATTGTTCCAAGCGGCTCATGCAGCATTTCTGCAATTTCATGGTATTTGTACCCTTCGAAATAAAGCATAAAAGGGTTGCGGAAAATATGGGGCAATCCATGCACAGCCGACTCAATATCCTTCAGACCCAATGTTGTTTCTGCTTTATTGCCTACAGCGCTTTGGTTATGGTCGAGCAAAAAAGCATTGTCGCTCTTGTCGAAAATGGTATTCTGTTTTGCTTTGCGGCGGTAGTTATTGATAAAAATATTCCGCATGATAGTGTACAGCCAAGCTTTAATGTTAGTCCCAACATTGTATTTGTCTTTATTGGCAAGCGCCCTGTACATCGTTTCCTGAAGCAGGTCTTTGGCTGTTTCATGGTCTCTTGTGAGCGTAATGGCAAACGGCTTTAAAAACTCGGTGTTATTTACCAGCATTTGGTTGAATTCTATCGTTCCCATAAATTTTTGTTTAGCTTATTAAACGTAAAGTTAAACACTTTGGTTGGCTAAGCAACTATTTTTGTTTAAATTTTTTATACAATTATTAAACAATTTGACTGGCAGCGCTTTATGCCTTTGGCAATTTTTAATATCACTGATAAGAGGCTAAAACCAATTTAAAACAAGCCTTTTTGGGCAAAATCAAAGGGCTGAAATAAACTCCATTACTTCATGTAACGACTTTTTTAGCCTGATGGCAGGCGGGATTTTCTTTTCGTAGGCATGGGCAAGCTTGCCGGATATAACAAGCGGTGTACTGCCGAATTGCCGGGTAGCTGCTGTTATAAATTTATCGAAGTTGAACTTTTGCGTTACCGATGTAAGGTGTGAAAAAAGATAATCGGGCTTTTTCAGTTTCACCACATACTCCACATCATTCAGGGGAATATTTGCGCCAAGGTAAATAACACTCACGCCGCGGCTTTTAAGCAGGTAGCATACAAACAGCAAACCAATTTCGTGGTGCTCGCCTTCGGGCAAAAAGAGCAAAACAGTTTTGTCAACTCTTAAAGATGAATTTACTTCTTCAATGCCTACTATCAGCTTTTGCCTGATGATGTTTGTAACCAAATGTTCCTGGGCAGGGTTGATATGGTTAGTAAGCCACAGGACGCCAATTTTTTCAAGAAAAGGGAATATAATTTGTGTTATGGCCCGTTCAACGCCTTTGGCCTGTATGTATTTGTCAAGTGAATTTTCAAGTTTGCCCATATCAAGGTCAATCATGCTTTGTATCAGGTCATTCACTATGCGTTCCTGCAAAGCTTCCGGGCCCGAAAGCGAAAGTATTTTGTCCCTTAACTCGGCCTCGCCCATTTTGTCAATATGCGAAATTTTAAAACCATACTTATTTAGCAATGCTATGTTCAGGAGGCGTTTCAACTCATCGCAACTATAATAACGGATATTTGTTTCCGTGCGGCTTGGCTTTAAAAATTGATAGCGTTGCTCCCAGATTCGAATAGTGTGTGCTTTTATCCCCGATAAATTTTCAAGGTCCTTAATAGTGAATGAATGCATAACAAATCATTTAACAAGGTAAATACAACCGGGGGTTTTTTTTGTTTAAACAGGCAGGCAAATTTTTAAACAGTAATGCTCAGGAAAGAAAAACTTTTTTGTGCCATACATCAAGGCTAAACAAAGTCCATAATATTTTGGCCCTTTTTTCGGCAGGCACACGGGCCTTGCCGCTAAGGAGGGCATCAATAAAGTGGGCGTTTACAAACTGACGGCTGATGGTATTGCTGCTGCCAAGATAATCGTTGATGATTTCCTTTAGCTGGCTTTCCACCCAATTCTTCAATGGAATTTCAAAGCCACGCTTTGGCTGGCCAACAAGTGTACCGGGCAAATATTTTTTTGATAATTGCCGGAGCAGGTATTTGGTAGTGCGGCCTTTTATTTTAAACCCGTCATTTATTCCTGGTGCATATTCAAGCAATTCTTTGCTTAAAAAGGGGCTTCGGCCTTCCAGCGAATTGGCCATATTGGCTATATCCATCTTCACCAGCAAGTCATTAAACAGGTTAATTTCAAAATCAAGCTGCATAATTTTTTTCAGGCTGCTTATATTGCTGTTTGCCACTTCGTTAAACCCGTTTTCCATTTGTGCCAGATAATGAAATGGCGGGTTAACCAGGTTGTTTTCAAAATCTTCCATTATATCAACGCCTGCTGATAAATACACTGGCAGGCCGCTTTTGGATGCCAGCGATGCAAGCCTGTATAAAAAATAATATGCTGATTTTTTATCGCCGGCAGGCGGCATCATAGCTTTTAAAACAGCAGCGCTGCGCTTTACTAATGCGCCGGTTTTAAAAAAATCATAATTGGCAAAAGGCACATAGCGCCTGTAGCCGCCAAACAATTCATCGGCACCATCGCCATTTAGTATTACAGTCAAATACTTTCTTGCTTCCTTGCTAACATAATAACTGGGTATAGCAGAGCTGTCAAAAAAAGGCTCGCCATAGTTGCAAAGTATTTGCTCTACATCGTCCTTTAAACGGCTGAAAGAAATATTGATTTGCGTATGGTGTGTTTTATATTTTTCAGCCACCAGCTTTGCCAGCGGCGCTTCATCATAATCGCCTTCAAAAGAAACAGTAAATGTTTTAAGCTTGTTGTTGTATTCGCTTGCAATGGCAGTAACCAACCCGCTGTCGATGCCGCCGCTTAAAAAACTGCCCACTTCAAGGTCAGATGACTCAACCCTTCTTTTTACCGCCTGGTGCAAATAGGCGTCTGTTTTGGCAAGGCTTTCGTTCAGGCCATCCGTATGCTGCTGGTTGTAAAACCCACTTATGCGCCACCATTTTGTTTCGGCGTATTCAAGTGTGGCGCAGTTAATAAAGGCATAGCTTCCTGCGCTGAGTTCTTCGACATTTTTATATGGTGTAAGTTGCTTGTAAAAGCTCCCAAAACGCAAATAGTGATAAATATTTTCCTCTGCCATTTGCAAGGGCAACAGGCCTTTCAGGCAATTAAGTTCGCTGGCAAAGGCAATTTTGCTTCCATCATTATATACATACAGTGGTTTTTTCCCAGCCCTGTCCCTTGCCAAAAAGATCTTGTTTTCTGCATTGTCGTAAATGGCAAATGCAAACATGCCATCTAAATGATTAAGCATGGCTGCGCCATATTTTTGATACAGCAGCAATAATGTTTCGGTATCGGAAGATGTATGGCCAACAATACTTAATTGCTGCCGTACTTCGTTGTGGTTATAAATCTCGCCATTGAAAATAATAGTGTAGCGGCCATTAAGGTGCATGGGCTGTTTGCCGCCACTAATATCAAGAATAGACAGGCGCAGGTGGTAAAAATCAACATTGCCTGATGCAAAGCCATTTTGCTCATCGGGGCCACGGTGAAACATGTATTTGTTCACCACATCCTGGTTTATTTTAAAATTAACTGCCCCCGCAATGCCGCACATAATGAGTTAATGAGTTTTGCAGCGGCAAAATAACTGCTTATTATTAAACGGCAATCGCAATTTTAAGATAAATTTGTTTGCTGTGACAAGCAATACAGCATTACTATACTAACCGCATGAGCCATTTAATTGACATCATACTGTTCCCACTGTATGTTGCGCTGTTTGCATTGTTGTTTGCCTGGCGGCGAAAAAAAATCAATAGCCCTGTTTTAAAAAAATACCACCACCTTGGTTTTTGGGTAAAGGTTTTCAGCGCCCTCGCTTATGTTATTTTCAGTTTGTTCTTTGCCAAAGTGGATTCTACTTTTTTGTATTACCCGGAGGGCATCAACATTACCAAACTTATACTGAAAGATTTTACCAATATAAAACTGCTGTTCAGCGCAGGCAAAGATTTTGACTCAAATCTTTTGGCCGACAGCTTCAACAAAGGCTATTTCAACAGCGAAAGCAATTATTTTATAGCAAAAGCAGTTACAGTTTTCTCTTTTTTTTCATTTGGCAGTTACAGCGTCATCACGCTTTTCTTTTCCATGATTTCGTTCAGCGGCGTATGGCGGCTGTACAGGTTCTTTTATGAGCAGTACCCACACCTGCATAAACAATTAGCCATTGCTGTACTGTTCCTGCCCAACTTTGTTTTCTGGAGTTCCGGCATTTTGAAAGACCCTTTATGCACCGGCATGATTGGATGGTTTACTTATTCCATGTATGGCGCTTTTATAAAAAAACAATCCATCATCAAAAACATATTGGTTGCATTAATTGCCGCTACTGTTTTGGGCATTGTAAAGGCATACATCCTTTTTTCTTACCTGCCCTTTTTTATGCTATTTATTTTTATCACTTATTTAAAGCAAATCAA
>CAYRRL010000019.1:0-8870 GCA_964426665.1 uncultured Ferruginibacter sp.
TTGCAACACCAGTTGAATACTGCCTTAACCAAACTGCAACCGCATTAACGGCAACAGGAGTGAACCTGCAGTGGTATGCATCGCTTGCATCAACAACTGCATTGCCTGCTGCCCCAGTGCCGCTTACAAATACAGTAAGCACTACAAAGTTTTACGTAAGCCAGTTAATTAATACTTGTGAAAGCAAAAGGGATTCTATTACAGTAATTGTTAAGCCTGCCTCGGCCCCGCCGGTTGTAATAAGCCCCCTCGAGTTTTGCCAAAATACAGTTGCTAATCCATTAACTGCCACTGGAGCAAATTTATTATGGTACGATGCTGCCACCGGCGGCACTGGTTCAGCTACAGCCCCAACGCCGCAAACAGCCACGCCCGCCACCATATTTTATTATGTAACACAAAATACAAATGGCTGCGAAAGCACTCCAAGGACAGCTATTACTGTTAGCGTAAAAGTAACCACCACTGCCGTTTCAGGTTTTAGCTACAACCCAAATATTGTTTGCCTCAATGGGCTTAACCCGGCGCCTTCCTACAATTTAGGTTTTACAATGGGTGGCACGTTTACATCAACACCTGCCGGGCTTTCGCTTGATGCAGCAACGGGGAATATCAATTTATCAGCCAGCAGCCAGGGCGATTATAACATTACTTACACATACAATACAACCGGTTGTGTAAATGGCAGCACATCCTCTGCAACCATTACACTTAACCCGCCCATACCAACAGAAGCCCGTTTTTCTTATACTTCGCCTGTTTGCAAAGATGCCGGGGTAATAATACCACAAACGTTTTCCAGCTTTACAACCGGTGGCACATTTATACCTACGCCGCCAACAGGCCTTAGTATCAACACATCCACCGGCGAAATAAATGCTGGCTCCAGTACGCCCGGCACATATAATGTTGTATATAGCATTGCAGAACAAGGCTGCAGGCAGGCAAGAAGCAGCCAGGCATCTATACTAATCATTGACACAGCGTCCCCTGTTACAAAATTCAATTACAGTTCCACTGATGTTTGCATGATAGCCGGCGCTGTTAATCCAAACATTACAAAAGCAGCAGGGTTTACCGCAGGCGGTTTGTTTACAGCCACCCCTGCAGGCCTTAACATTAATAATACAACAGGCGATATAAATATTGGCCTAAGCCTACCCGGTACATACGTTGTAAAATACAGTGTACCGGCACTTGGCTGCCGCTATGCCGGATCAGACAGTATAACTTTTAAATTGAAAGCTTATGGAAACCCTGTAACCAGCTTTAGTTATGTTGGCCCTGTATGCAAGGGCGATACAAAAGCAATCCCAGTGCCTGATGCAAACTTTACTGAAGGAGGCGCTTTTTCTTCAACAGCCGGATTGGCAATTCAAGCAGGCAGCGGCGTTATTGATTTAAACCAAAGCATAGCTGGGGGATATACAATTATGTACACCGTGCCTGCTGGCGCATGCAACCCGGCAGGTTCAGGCAGCACCAGCATTACCATACTTGCCCAACCCGAAGCGCCCGCAGTCACATCTGCCAATGTATGCGGCGAAGGAAATATTGTGTTAAACGCATCCGCAACAGGTACCATAAGCTGGTACACAGAGCCGCAGTTGATAAACCAAATTAATATTGGCAGCAGCTTCGCCACTTTTGTCGGTAGTACCGTAAAATACTATGTGACCAATACTGTTGGCACCTGCGAAAGCGAACCAGCAATCGCTGAAGCAATTGCATACCCCATTCCAGCTAAACCATTTATAGGCAATGACACTTCTGTTTGTGCCAATGAAAAAGTAATACTAAATGCGGGAATTTATAACAGTTATTTATGGCAGGACGGTTCAACTAACAGAACATATACTGTAAACAACCCAGGCATTTACAAAGTTATTGTAAGCACCGGTGCAGGCTGTTCAGACAGCGCCAGCATAAACATTACTATACTTGAAGATTGTTTTGATTTGATGTTCCCCAATGCTTTTGCGCCTGGTGGCGTAAATAAAACATTTGGCGCATTGGGCAACCTGTCGCCGGTAAGCAAATATATGCTTCGCATTTACAACCGCTATGGGCAGGAAATTTTTGCAACTGCAGACCCTGCAAAAAGATGGGATGGCACTTTTCAGGGCAAAGGAGTTAACAATGGGGCATACGTTTATATGGCCACTTATGTATACAAAAACAAAATAAACAGGGTTAAAAAAGGGACGGTAATGGTAATCCGTTAATTTATTTCACCGGGCTGCCGCTAACATATTTGTTGCCCTTTATATAAAACCGGTATGGAAGCAAAGCATCCTTGCCTGCACCATCAATGCCAATTCTTTTACTTGCGCCAATAGCGCTTTCCAGTAAGACAAAACCATCGTCAGCTAAAAAAATTTCATTTCCCCTCAAATTAACTCCCGAATATATTTTTGAAATGCCCAACGCTTTGCTCATATTGCCGGGGCCCTTAGTTAATGTGTAATCAGGTTTTGTCTTCCCAGTACGGGCCAGCATAGTTTCAATACCTGCCAGCGGCTCTGCCCCTCTTATCAATACTGCATCAGGTGTATTTGTTTCATTGGTAACTACATTGAAAAGATGGTGAATGCCATAGCAGATATATACATAGCTTATACCCCCT
Organism: uncultured Ferruginibacter sp.; assembly: GCA_964426665.1. Classification (GTDB taxonomy): domain Bacteria; phylum Bacteroidota; class Bacteroidia; order Chitinophagales; family Chitinophagaceae; genus Ferruginibacter. The sequence continues at coordinate 2,627 of CAYRRL010000019.1, forward strand.
TTTGCATACATATGCTCATTGCGGCTGGTGCGCCGGCCATTGTATGAATGCGATGCTTTGTCAGTGATAGCAACGTACGCTTCGGTTTCCACAATCCTTGCACTGGCCTGCAACCCGCCAATATTTGTAACCAATACTTTTCCAAGCAAAGCCTTTGCGATATCAACCACATCTTTGCCTAAATAAAAATCAAGATTTAATTTTTTCAACTTAAAACGTAATTTTAGCAACGAAGGTAGGAAGGCAATAGCCAAGTAAGCAAGAAGGCGAAGAGGGAAGCAGGCAAAAAGCAGGTGCAACAGAGCATCAGGCAATATTAAATATTCAATTTAAAATATTAAATAGCACTAATCCAATTCCTTTAAAGAAAAAAAATGCTTAAAGAAATTATTATAGCCATACAATCTTATGGGGATGCCCACCGGTTTATTGTAAAAAATAAATTGTGGCAATGGATACTGATACCCGGGCTTATTTACGCTATTCTGTTTTTTGGGGGGATGGCGCTTTTTTGGAAGAGCAGCGATTATGCCATAGAAAAAATATTAAGCATAGCCGGCCTCAATTCCGCAGAAGGCTTTATCAAATTCCTGCTCATTTTTGGCAGCGTGATACTTAAGATTATTTTAATGCTGCTGTATTTTTCATTGTTTAAATACCTGTTTCTTATACTTGGTTCACCGCTGTTTGCGTACCTGAGCGAAAAGACAGAAGCAATTATTGAAGGCAAAGATTTCCCTTTTAGTTTTAAACAGTTGCTGCATGACATTGCCAGAGGAATAAAAATTGCATTAAGAAATACATTGTGGCAAACTGTTTATACACTTTCTATTCTTATACTGTCGCTGATACCAATTGTAGGCTGGTTCACGCCTTTCTTTGCTTTACTGATTGAATGTTACTATTTTGGTTTTTCCATGCTTGATTACAGTTGCGAAAGAAATAAGCTTTCAACTTCCCAAAGCATTGCTTTTATTGGCAGGCACAAGGGGCTGGCTATTGGCAACGGCATTGTATTTTACCTGATGCACATGGTAATTTTTGTTGGCTGGATATTAGCCCCGAGCTATGCCGTAATTGCTGCCACATTAAGTTTGCTAAAAACAAAAGATGAGTTATGAGCAGTATTGTATATTTAGTGCCCTCTGTTTTAGACGAAGCTGCCACACATACTATTCCCAATTATATTATTGATGCTATAAAAGATTGCAAAGTAATTTTTGCAGAGAATGAAAGAACGGCAAGGCGTTTTTTAAAAAGCATTTGCAAAGAAATTGTGATTGATGATTACGAATGGTTTGCCATACACAAAGCAGAGGAAGAGCAAAAAAATAATTTCAGGCAGAAAATAAAAGAAGGGAAAAACATTGCCATCATCAGCGAAGCAGGCTGCCCCGGCGTGGCAGACCCTGGCCAGGCATTGATAGAAGCGGCACAACAAATGAACGCCATTGTAAAACCATTAGTGGGGCCAAGCTCTATTTTGCTTGCGTTAATGGCCAGTGGAATGAATGGGCAACATTTTGAATTTGTTGGCTACCTGCCTATTGACAATAATGAAAGAATAAGAGCAATAAAAGAATTGGAACTGGCATCGCAGAAAAAAAACATCACGCAAATATTTATTGAAACGCCGTACCGCAATGACCAGTTGATAGAAACAATATTAAAAACATGCAAGCCTTCCACAAAATTTTGCATTGCATCAGAATTAACAGGCCCATATGAATTGGTGAAAACAAAAACCATTGCTGAGTGGCAGCAACAAAAAACCGGCTTCCATAAAAAGCCGGTGATATTTTTATTGATGGCTTAAAATTAGTTACCTCTCTACCGCTTTCATTGAAATAATCTGGTCAACAACATACACACTATAGCCACGCCATGGCAATGTGCCCCTGTATTCCTTATAATGCAAATCAAAATAATTGCCGCTGTTGTGCATAAGAATATTGGCTATGCTGTCACTTTCTACAGAAAATTCAAACTCGTAAGACTGGATAGCGCCTGGTGTTTTAGAGCGTATGCCACTTTGAATCAATTTGCCTTCAAATGTTTTAAATACGTTGCCTTTTTTCACTACATAGTTCAGCTCCCCAGATTTAACCCCTTCGCCAAAAACATTATAATAATTCCACCAAATCCATACTACAAAAAAAACAACACATAAAAATATAAACCAGCGCATAAACTTTTTAAATCCGCTGGCTTTTTTTAAAGGTGTTGACGATAGAGGTTGCACATCTGCCATAGTCAGTTTTTTATGCAATATAATTATAATCCATATTTATCCACCAAATAAACCAATGCTGCCATTGTTGCAGCGCTTAAATGCAGTTCCCTCCTGCTTACGCTTTCAAACACATCTGTCGCTGCATGATGGATATCGAAATACCGCTGTGTGTCAGGAATGGTGGCGCACAAAACCGGGCCAAGTTTTTTTAAATGCTCAATGTCGGAGCCGCTATACCCTTGCACGAAATCATGCACGCAATAGCTGGCAAACAAATTTTTCCATGAAATAATTTTTTCAAATTTTGTTTCTGCATTTTCAAAACTAAATGTGCGGGGCGAAAAACCGCCTGCGTCGCTTTCAAGGGCAAACACATGCTTTTCCCTGTTGGCTTCAGCTAGTTCTGCATATTTGCTGCCGCCCCTTCCGCCATTCTCTTCGTTCATAAACATTACAGCACGGATGGTGCGCCTGGGCTTAATGCCACTGGCTTTTATTGCCCTTATCGTTTCAATGCTTTGCACACAGCCTGCGCCATCGTCGTGTGCGCCTTCTGCCAAATCCCAACTGTCTAAATGCCCGCCCACAGTAATAATTTCATTAGGGAATTCGTTGCCTTTTATTTCGCCAATTACATTAAAAGATGGCGCATCAGGCAGCATCTGGCAATTGGTTTGAATAAATGCTTTCAACTGCATTTTCAATTTTAGTTGCCTGCTCAGCCAGTTGGCATCATTAGTACTGATGGCCACTGCCGGTATTTTAGGGAACGAATCGTTATAAACAGTCACTCCAGTGTGCGGGTAATCATCAGGATTAATAGCCATTGAGCGCACCATGGCAGCCACTGCGCCATATTTTGCAGCAATGGTTGGTGCGCCCCATCTTGCAATGCCGCTTTGCCCATACGACACAAACACATTAATGTTAGTTTGATCCATAGGGAAATTCAAAAAAACTATTTTCCCTTTCAATGCTTTTTCGCCCAGTTGGTGCAATTCCTCCATGCTTCCAGCTTCCACCACGCCGGCGGATACCCCACTTTTGCCTGTTCCTGTTGAATTACCCAGTGCAGCAAGGTGAAGGCTTGCTTTTCTTCCATTGGCCATTTGAATATAGCCAGTTTCTTTTTCGCCCCTTACCCAATGCGGCACCATGCAGGGCTGCAGGTACACAGTATCGGCGCCTGCCTCTTTCAACATTTTAAAAGCAGCGCCCACGGCTTTTTGCGCATTGGCTGAGCCACTAAGGCGTGGGCCTATTTTTTTGCAGATGTAGCGGAGGTTGTCATAAGCTTTTGCATTGGCCAGCACATCATCAACAATTTTTTTTATGGCAACAGAATCTTCTGTTTGGCCAAACAGGTTTGCAGAAAAAAACAATGCAGCGAAGCTGAAAATAAATGTTGCTCTCATAATTAGTTTTAATATGCCAAACTTAATAAGAATATAAATACCTTTTTAGCAGAATTGCCCGGGCGGCAAATTCCTGTTTTAAAAAACAAAGTGGGCAGCACTTGAATATGATTTTTGTACATTGCACCACTTTACCGGCCGGGGCAAAAGCGGGTTGGGTATTCGCCATATGAAACTCTATTTTACTGCTGCATAATCGCTCAATAATGATATGCTGTAAAAGAGTGCGACGCCAATGAAGCTTAATAGAAATATAATTGCCGGTTTCAAAAAAACAACATCACACAGATAAAAATATTTATGTCAAAAGAGTTAAGAAAACAACAGGCGCTTGAATACCATGCAAAAGGAAGGCCTGGCAAAATTGAAGTAATACCAACCAAAGAAGCGAAAACGCAACGGGACCTTTCACTTGCTTATTCTCCCGGTGTGGCAGAGCCGTGCCTTGAAATTGCAGCGAATGTGGAAGAAGTGTATAAATACACTGCTAAGGGCAATTTGGTTGGAGTGATAAGCAATGGCACCGCTGTGCTTGGCCTAGGCAATATTGGCGCAGAAGCAGGCAAGCCTGTGATGGAGGGCAAGGGCGTATTGTTTAAAATTTTTGCAGACATTGATGTGTTTGATATTGAAATAAATGAAACCGACCCGGAAAAATTTGTGCAGATTGTAAAATCGCTTGAGCCGACGTTTGGCGGCATTAATTTAGAAGATATAAAAGCACCTGAATGTTTTTACATAGAGCAGAAACTAAAGCAGGAACTGAAGATACCCATTATGCACGACGACCAGCATGGCACTGCGATTATTTCGGCGGCTGCCCTGCTGAATGCGCTGGAACTGCAAAAGAAAAAAATTGACAAAGTAAGGTTTGTGGTGAATGGCGCAGGCGCCGCAGCAATGGCTTGTATGAAATTGTATGAATCATTGGGCGCCAAGCACAGCAACTTTATGGTGTTTGACCGCAAAGGCATTTTATACAAAGGGCGGGAAGATGTGGAAGATGTTAAAAAAGATTTTTGCACCGACGCAAAATATAAGAATTACACATTGGCCGAAGCGATGAAGGATTCTGATGTTTTTATAGGCCTCAGCAGTGGCAATGTGGTAAACCCTGAAATGGTAAAGAGCATGGCAAAGAACCCGATTGTGTTTGCCATGGCCAACCCAGACCCTGAAATAAGTTACGATGCGGCTATTGCTTCCCGTAAGGATATTATAATGGCAACAGGCCGCAGCGATTTTCCTAACCAGGTAAACAATGTACTGGGCTTCCCGTATATTTTCCGTGGGGCACTGGATGTAAGGGCCACCACTATTAATGAAGCCATGAAACTGGCAGCAGTAAAAGCACTGGCAGCATTAACCAAAGAGCCTGTGCCGGACATTGTGAACCTTGCATACAATGAAAAGACGATTGTGTTTGGCCCCAATTATATTATACCAAAACCTGTTGACCCAAGGTTGCTGTCAACGGTGGCGCCTGCGGTAGCAAGAGCGGCAATGGAAAGCGGCGTGGCAAAATACCCGATTGCTGATTGGGATGCTTATGAAGTAGCATTGAACAAAAGGCTGGGGCTTGACAACCAGCTTAGCCGCATTATTGGCAACAAAGCAAGAAAAGCGCCCAAGAGGGTGGTATTTGCAGATGCAGAAAATACCAAAATATTAAAAGTTGCCCAACTAGTAGTGGAGGAAGGTGTGGGCTACCCCATACTGTTAGGCGATGAAAAACGTATTAAGAAAATCGCACTTGACAATGGCATTGACATTGACGACATGCCCATCATCAACCCGAAAGATGACACGAATGATGAAACAAGGATGAAGTTTGCAGAGCTGTTTTATGCAAAGCGGCAGCGCAAGGGCATCAATAAGCATGAGAGTTTTAAAATAATGAAAGACCGCAACCATTTTGGCTGTATGCTGGTGGAAACCGGCGAAGCAGATTGCATGATAAGCGGCTTATCAAAAAATTATGCTGAAACTATCCGCCCGGCTATTCAAACCATTGGCACAGAAGAAGGCGTGAAAAAGATTGCAGGGATGTACATCATTTTCACCAAGCGTGGGCCTTTATTTTTGGCAGATACCACTATTAACTTTAACCCCACAGCAGAAGAACTTGCAGAGATTACATTGCTGGTAGCAAAAGAAATAAGGCACTTCAATATAACGCCACGCATTGCCATGCTCAGCTACAGCAACTTTGGCAGCAGCGATGGCGAAGAAGCAAAACTGGTAAGAAGGGCAAGGGAAATAGTAAAACAAAAAGAGCCTAAGCTAAGCTGCGATGGCGAAGTGCAGGGCATAATGGCCTTTAACAAAGAAATACTGAAAGACAATTACCCTTTTACCGAACTGCTTGGCGGCGAAGTAAACACATTGATATTCCCCAATTTGGCTGCCGGCAATATTGCTTATAACTTATTGCAGGAGGTTAGCGGCTTCGATGCTATTGGGCCAATTTTATTAGGCCTGAAAAAACCAGTACATGTATTGCAGTTGGGAAGTTCTATCCGCTCCATATTCAACATGGTGCTGATTGCTGTGGTGGATGCACAAATGAAATCGAATGTGAATGCAGAGGAAGAAG
>CAYRRL010000019.1:8880-14788 GCA_964426665.1 uncultured Ferruginibacter sp.
ATAAAAAAAACTAAATTGGTGTAAACGTTTTAAGAAAACGACAATTTTTTTGTAAGCCGCACCAAACTCATTCTGTGCACTTAAACATACCAGCAGCATAATGGGGCAAAAACCAAACGACCATATCAGCAAAAAAAAACTCCCATTCGCTGTCAGCAAGCCTTTCAAAAAATATTTGAAACGCTATGGGAGGGAGACAAATTTGCCTGTTTCGTACGAAACGCTTAAGCATTTTGATGGCAGCATGCCGGTAAAAGACAATGAAGGCAATGACACATACTGGGAAACTGTCTTTTATAACCCAGTGATGGCAGATGAAATACATGCATCGCTGAAACGGGTTTACTCTTTATTAAAATCAAGCGGGCACACACAGGCAGAAGAGCACCTGCACATTGAAAGGATTGATTATTGCCTGTTTGGCAACTCAAAACCATTCCGCATTAAAATAGTAAACAACTACAATGAAGTATATGACTACTTCTATATCAAAGTTGCGGACTCTTCCAGGATCTTCGGGATGGAACTGGAACATTTGCTAAGCCCATACTGGATAAATTTTTTGGTTGATGACAATACCTTGGCAGAAGAACATATTTCGGGGATACCGGGAGACATGTTCATCAGCAATTACCTCAACCGCCCTGAGTTCAACATCAAAAAAATTGCGAAGGAGTTTGTAAAATTTAATGAGCGTTGCTTTATCCGCCTGCTGGGCGATATGCGTAGCTACAATTTTGTGTTTGATATAACCCAGGATTTTGATGACATACAATTCCGCATACGTGCTATCGACTTTGACCAGCAGAGCTACGAGGGCAATAAAAATATTTACCTGCCGCAGTTTTTTAAAGAGAACAATGTATTTGTGCAAATAGTGCAGCAATACCTTCACCCTGATGTAATAAAGCAATACCAGCAGGAAGAAAGGGCGCAAATCATCCGCCGCATAAAAGCCCAGCGCCAACGCTTAAGGGATTTAAAGGCAGCAGCTTCAGACGAACTGTTATCAACCCCTGAAAAAATAAAACAATTGGCAAAAGAGCTCGGGGATTACCATAACAATGTGGTGGAATTTGCCAACTGCAAAACTATGCCACAGGTAATGTACCAGCATTTAAAAGAGTTGCTGCTGATGGAACACAAAAAGCAATAGCTTTTATGTTAACATTGCCCTGTGTTCAAATAATGAATAACTGAACTGCAAACACAAAACAGTGAACCGCAAACGGTAAACCCTTAATTTTGTTCCATGACAGTCTTCACCCACTTTGGCCGCTACCTGCTAATGCTGAAAGGCATGTTCAGCAAACCGGAAAACTATAAGATGTACTGGAAAGAATTCATGCACCAGTGCAACGATATCGGTATTGGTTCCCTCGGCATAGTTTGTATCATTTCAGTTTTTATTGGCGCTGTTAGCGCTGTGCAAACCGCTTACCAAATGGTAAGCCCGGTGATACCCAAAGAAACCATTGCACAAATTGTAAGGGATACAGTGATACTTGAATTTGCGCCCACGCTTGTTTGCATAGTGCTGGCAGGCGTTATCGGCAGCAAAATTGCAAGCGAGCTTGGCAATATGAGGGTAAGCGAACAGATAGATGCTTTGGAAATTATGGGCATCAATACCAAATCTTACCTTATAATGCCCAAGATAGCGGCTTCATTGGTTACCATCCCAATGCTGGTGGTATTGTCAATGGTGTTGGGCATTTGGGGTGGCCGGGTTGCCGGCACGGCGTCAGGCATATTATCCGCTGCACAATTTGACAAAGGGCTGCTTAACCAATTTTCGCAGTACAACGTATTTTTTGCTTTGATAAAATCATACACGTTTGCTTTTATCATCAGCAGTATCCCGGCATATTATGGCTATTACGTAAAAGGCGGCGCATTGGAAATAGGCCGGAGCAGCACTAAAAGCGTGGTGGTAAGCTGTATTATGTTGTTGTGTGCAGACTATGTACTGTCGCAATTATTGTTGAACCCGGCAACTTGATTTAAGAATGCCCATAGTTTTATAGTCCATAGTTGATTGGCCATTGAATACCATGATAGAATTCAAAAATATATTTAAGCAATTCGGTGACAAAGTAGTACTGAACGATGTAAGCCACAAGATGGAAACAGGGAAATGCAACCTTATCATCGGCACCAGCGGCAGCGGTAAAACAGTATTGCAAAAATGCCTTGTTGGCCTGTTTGAACCAGACAAAGGCGAAATCATTTATGATGGGATAAGCTTTACCGATATGACAGAGGAAGAAAGGAAATTGTTGCGCCAGCAAATCGGCATGTTGTTTCAGGGCTCTGCTTTGTTCGACAGCATGACGGTGGAACAAAATGTAGTTTTCCCTTTGGATATGTTTTCCACCATGAGCCTTCCTGAAAAAAAGAAACGGGTGGACGAAGTGCTGGCCAGGGTTCAATTGGTGGATGCACATAAAAAATTCCCTGCAGAATTAAGTGGCGGCATGAAGAAAAGAGTAGGCATTGCAAGGGCCATTGTACTCAATCCAAAATATCTTTTTTGCGATGAGCCCAACAGCGGGCTTGACCCACAAACCAGCATGGTGATAGACAAACTGATTTACGATATCACCAAGGAATTCAACATGACGACTGTTATCAATACACACGACATGAATAGCGTGATGGAAATAGGCGAAAATATTTTGTATATGTACCAGGGGCAAAATGAATGGACTGGCAACAACCAGGAAATCATCTTCAGCAAAAACGATCGCCTTAACAGCTTCATTTTCGCCAGCGAATTTTTGCAGGATGCAAAAGACATGCGCATGCTGGAAGCCAAAGGCAAAATTGACAACGACAGGAATATGGACGAGTTGCTGAAATAATCAAGCGGGCAGAGAAAGAAGGGGGTAAAAAGTAAGGCAGCAATATTAAATAATCCCCATTGCTTGCACATTACAGTTTATTGTTTTACTTTTCTATCCTCAAAAAAGCATTTTTCAATAAAAAAATTAATCATGAAAAAGTTACTGCTTTGTATCAGCGCTGTCGCAGCATTATCCTTTATCCCATTAAGCGATACTATCACACAAAAAGAACGGGATGATGCCATGAAATTTTTAAAAGACACAGAAGATGGCGTGATAAAATCGCTTGAAGGCCTGAGCGAAGCCCAATTGAAATTTAAAGCAGCCGAAGACAAATGGAGTGTGGAGGACTGCATTAAACACATTGCTGCCACAGAAATGGCCCTCTGGCAAATGACAGAAGGCACCCTGAAGCAGGCGGCTAACCCTGAGAAAAAAACGGATATAAAATGGGATGATGCAACACTAATCAAAAACATGGAAGACAGGTCGCACAAAGTAAAAACCTTTCCCCAGTTTGAACCGCAGAATGCCGGTTTTAAAACAGCAGAAGAAGCGCTACAGTCTTTTAAGGAAAACAGGGCCAAGCTTATTGAATTTGCGAAAAGCACCCAGGATGATTTAAGAAACCATATAGCCACTTTGCCTTTCAGCAGCCTTGACTGCTATCAAATGCTGCTGTTTATTGGCGCACACAGCAACCGCCACCAACAGCAGATAGATGAAGTGAAGGCAGATGCCAATTTCCCCAAATAACACCCATATTTTAAGTAAATATTAAAGGGCACGGATGTAAAACCGTGCCTTTTTTTTGCACAAAAAAATTAAACAAAACAACCTTATGTGCTACATAAAAAACCACAACTAACTGTTTCTTAAAATATTAAGAAAATAGCTGGGATGCCCTCCCATTTTTTAGCATTTTCACGTTAACATACCAGTAATAATAAAGCCCACTCTTTTCCGTTTACAAAAGAGTGGCAGGCAACCCCATAAAGTTTTGCCATGCCCCCTAACCTGCTAAGCTTGTAACCGGAACCAGCAATCCATCCCGTTGCAGCGCAGGCCAAATAAAAAACAAAAGGAAACCGGCAACCAAATTCCTGCAAAGAAAATGCTTGCCCACAAATCCAAACGATTCTATGAAACGATTGAAAGCTCTCTGCATCATCCTGCTGGCCATCAGCAGCCACACGTATGCAGCGCCAATTGTTTCCGGCAGCAGTGGCGACTGGAACAACCCATCAACATGGGCAGGAGGCGTAATACCAACCGCAGGCGATAATGTTACCATTGCCAATGGGCACACTGTAACAGTTACAGCCAGCGCATCATGCGCATCACTCACAATTGGCAATGGCATTCTTGACCAAAGCACCAAGCTCAAAATGAATCCGGGTATTTTGCTAACAGTTTCTGGGAATATATCCATCACAGCACCAGCTTCCGGCATAGTAGATAATATTCTTGACGTAAACGCAGGCATAGTTTCCTGCGCCTCTTTTGCTACTTCAAATTCTTTAAATAACAATTTAAGGTGCATTGTAACTATCAGCACCGGCACATTTTCCTGCAACGGAAGTTTTTTGTTAGCCAGCAATACCGACAGGAACAAGCTTATTTTTTCGAACTCAGGCCTTCTGCAATTGAAAAGCAACAGCAATACTATTGCAGATGCACAGCTAACTGCTGCTATAAGCACTATTGAGTACAACGGCAACACCGGGCAAACAATATTGCCTTTAAGTTATTACAACCTTCAGTGCTCGGGCATATCCACCAAATTCCTTTCTGCCAATACAAATCTTGCAGGCAGCCTGGTTATTTCCGGCAGTGCCCAGCTTGATGTTACTTTTTTTGGCAATTACAATTTATCAGTAGCAGGCAACTGGTGGGTGTCAAGCACTAACGCCAACCCTTTTGTTGAGCGCAGGGGCACTGTTACATTAAATGGTTCAATGGGTATTCAGGCTGTATCAACCCCTTTATCACAGGAAACTTTTTACAACCTTGTTATCAACAACACGGCGGGCAATGCAGCTGCAGATTTGCAATTCAATAAAACTTGTGCGGTAACACAAACCTATACACATACCAGCGGCAAGATGGATTTAATGGGCAACAGGCTGACTGTTGTTTCAGCAAACAGGCTGGCAGGTTTTACACAATGCGATTTATCGGGCGGAAGCATTATCAGTTCTGTTGCAGGCTCTCAAATATCATTTACCGATACTTATGACTCAACATTTGTAAATTTTACCGGCACTACTATTGGGAACAGTTCTATTCCGGTAAGGTTAACAGTAAATGTTGGCCGCATAAATCTTGAAAACCTTTCTTTATATGGCATTGGTGCTTTTACCAAAAGGCACCCTTACAATGATGTAATGGCAAAAGGAGGCAACAAATTTTATAATGCCGTTACATTTACTGCCAACGCTCCTTCTGGAAGCTGGTATTCAAGCGCAGGCGATGGCGCTATGCCTGATTCTTTTTTTTCAAAATCTTCTTATTATTCCTTTGCAACAAATGCAGCTTCAAAAATTATACTTGGTGCCAACTCTTTTGGCAATTACTATGGCGACACTGTTATATTACAGATAAGATCAGCTGGCAGCATCTTAGTTGGCAACAGCAGCGGCGCATCAGGCGGCAACAGCAGTTCAAACTACTTTAACCAGTTGGTTGATGCAGCAATCAGAAATTCCGGTGATATTATTTTTGCGGAAGGCCAAAGCCTCTTGCCAGCCTCGGTTACATTTAATAAAAGGATCCTCTTATCTTCTACCGGCGCAGGGTCAGGGAATTTTTATATTGGTAAAAATAATAGCGGCTCGTCTGTATCGATTACCAGCACAGGGCAATTGTATGGGGTGGATATATATGGCAATACGCCCATTTTTCTTTATAACATTACACAGGCTGGTTCATTATTGCAAACACTTTCTAGCATTGATGCAATAAACGGCAAGGTAATTTGTGGCGATATTAATGGCCCGTGCACATGGAACGGCCCTACAAAATTTACTGCTATCATACTTGACCTTGCTTATAGCACTTTC
>CAYRRL010000020.1:0-14764 GCA_964426665.1 uncultured Ferruginibacter sp.
AAAATAAAAAAAACCGGGATTTTTTTTCCCGGCTTTCTGCTGTCAAAAAATATTTTTTTACATAGCTGCCAACTGCACTTTTTGCTGCAGCTCCAGCACGCTTTCTTTAAACAACGAATCGGTATCCATTAAATCTTTTACCGTTTGGCAACTGTGTATCACAGTAGTATGGTCCCTGCCGCCAAAATGCTCGCCAATTGTTTTAAGTGAATTCTTAGTAAATGACTTTGATAAGTACATAGTAATCTGCCTGGCCTGCACAATTTCTCTCTTTCTGGTTTTCTGTAGGAGTTTATCGTACGGCACATCAAAGTATTCACACACCATTTTTTGTATTGCCTCGATGGTGATTTCTTTGCTTGATGATTTGACAAAATTTCGCAGCACTTTCTTAGCTAATTCGAGGTCTATTTCCCTCTTGTTTAGCGAAGATTGTGCCAACAATGATATTAAAGCGCCCTCCAGTTCCCTTACATTGCTGTTAATGTTATAAGCAATATATTTAACAACTTCTTTAGGCATGTCCAGCCCATCATTCTTCATCTTTTTCTCCAGAATCTCAATCTTTGTTTCATAGTCTGGCGCCTGCAAATCGGCGCTTAAGCCCCAGCGGAAACGGCTGAGCAGCCTTTCCTGCACGCCTTCCAAATCTTTTGGCGGTTTGTCGCTTGTCAATATCAGCTGTTTGCCGCTTTGGTGCAGGTGGTTGAAGATAGAGAAGAATGCATCCTGCGATTTTTCCGCCCTGTTGAAGAACTGCACATCATCAATTATCAGCACATCTATCAACTGGTAAAAATGGATAAAATCATTTATCGCATTGTTGCGGCTATGGTCAATAAACTGGTTGATGAACTTTTCGGAGCTTACGTAAAGCACTACTTTATTGCTGTGCAGCCTTTTTACTTCGTTGCCGATGGCTTGGGCCAAATGCGTTTTGCCAAGGCCTACGCCTCCATAAATAACCAATGGGTTGAATGAAGTGGTGCCTGGTTTTTCAGCCACTGTTTTCCCTGCCCTTCTGGCCACACGGTTGCAATCGCCTTCAATAAAACTTTCAAAGCTGTATGACTGGTTTAGCTGTGGGTCAATCTGCATCTTCTTTAAGCCCGGTATTACAAACGGGTTCTTAACAGGGTTGCTTATAACAAGGGGAAAATCCATTTCGTTGTTTGAAAATGTTTTATAGCCATTGCCGGGCACATCTATGGTTAGCGGTTTGCTTTTGCTGTTGCCGCTGTCAACCATTATTCTGTATTCGAGCCTTGCTTCTTTGCCCAGTTCCCTTTTTAATGTTTTTGCAAGCAGGCTCACATAATGTTCTTCAAGGTATTCAAAAAAGAACTGGCTTGGCACCTGTATCGTTAAAACTTTTTCTTTTAATGCTACAGGCTTAATGGGTTCAAACCATGTCTTAAAATGCTGCCATTCCACAATGTCTTTGATTATTTCCAAACAATTGGCCCATACCTTTTCAAAATCTTTCACCATTACTCCTTAAGCAATTTAATATAATGAGTTAATCCTTTAAAAATCTAATGCAAAATTTGTTGTTCACGTACGAATAAAAATATTGTGGGGAAGGCGAATATCAAACAGAAATTGTGAAAAAAAAAATTTTTATTCGCTTGTTTTTTTCCCTACAACAACAGTATGGGATTTTGCCAAATTTTTCTTTTGCAATTTGGAAAATTCAAAATCTAAACGGCCCAAAACAATGCCTGCCCAGCCCACCTGGTTTATGATAGTATCGTTGCCGGATTTATTTTTCACCACATCAGGCGCATCCATAAATGTATGGGTATGCCCGCCGATAATGAGGTCAACATTGTCTGACTCTTTTGCCAGGATAAGGTCGCACATTTTGTTGGCATTCTCTTTATATGAGTAGCCAAGGTGGCTAAGGCAAACCACCATATCGCAACCTTCATCTTTCTTCAACTTTGCAGCCACCCGGTTCAGGTTTTCTACAGGGTTCAAATATTTTGTGTTGCCAGCAAGGTTATCGGGTACCAGCCCTTTTGGCTCTATGCCCACGCCTGTAACGCCAATCTTTAATTTGCCCTTTTTAAATATTTTATATGGCTGGGTTTTAAATTCCATTGGCGTGCCCTTTAAGTCGTAATTGCAAATAAGCAGCGGGAAGCTTGCATGCTGCAATTGTGTGGCTAAATTTTCAAGCCCTGCATCAAAGTCGTGGTTGCCAATGGTGGCTGCATCGTATTTCATGGCACTCATGGCCTTTATTTCAGGCTCGCCCTTGTATATATTAAAGTATGGCGTTCCCTGGAAAATATCGCCTGCATCCAGCAGCAGCACATTGTTGTCAACTGCCTGAAAACCGTCAAAATCCATTTTAGTTTGTTCGCTGCGTATTTTGCTTATCAGTTCGGCCCTTGCCGCCACACCGCCAAGCCCCTGGTTCCTGCCGCCGTCCATAGGAAAAGGCTGCAGCCTGCTGTGCACATCATTTGTATGCAGCACTACCAGCTTTGTTACATCATTAATGTCGCCTATGCCTGCAAACATTGATTTGGAAGCCAACAACGAGCCGGCAGCCAACACAGATTGCTGTAAAAATTTTCTCCTATTCTGCATTCGTTACACGGTTTTCAATTTGAGCATTTAATTTCTTGCCCTGCTTTTGCATATCTGCAAAGTAATCAATCACGGCATCCCTGAAGAGGTAACCATTGTTTTGCTGTGGTATCTTTTTCAGCATTTCGCAATTATCGCCGCCATTGGCAAGGTAGTCCACCACAGCAATTGTGTATTGGCCGCCGGCAGTAATAGTATTGCCGCCAACTTTTATATTAACAGCTTTTTTGTCCTTTAATTGATAGGTGGCACCGGCTGTGGGCCAGCCGCCTTTCATGGCTGCTGTGTCTAAAAATTGCTGCAGCGTTTTGCCATCCACTTTCAGCAAAACAATGATATTGTCGAAAGGGGACAGTTCAAAAATTTTGCCCCTTGTAATGCTGCCAGCTGCTATAGAGGGCAGCCTTATGCCGCCTGAATTCATAAAACAGGCATCCACATTTGTTTTATATTTTTCCCTGGCCTTTGCCAGCATAGCATCGGCAAGCAAATTGCCAAGGGTGCCTTCAGGCTGCTTTTTTTCCAGCGCCATGCCTGCTACCGCCACTATATCGTTCATGCTTTTATTTACGCTGTCGGCATAGGGCTTCAGCAAATCATTCATTCTTTCATTGGAAGCTTGCTTGGCATTTATCCTGTAGCCCTGGTACAAAAGTGAGGAAGGCTGGTATGGCGCTTTGCATGAAAGGGTAAACAAAACAGAAAATAAAAACAAGTATTGTGTTACGGGTTTGCGCATGAAAGCTGTAAATTTTAAAGGCGGTCAAGGTAGCCATTTTTCTTTTGCCAAACCAAAACGAAGGGATAAAATTTTTATTACAGATTAAGATTACTTTTACAGCGAAAAAAATTATTGTATGAGTTACGAATTAACAGGCAAACTGGTTGTTAAATACGACGAGGTGCAAAAATCAGCAACATTTAAAACCAGGGAATTTGTGGTGGAAAAAACGGATGATATTGGTGGCAGGACAGTTACCAACTATGCAAAGTTTCAATGCGTGCAGGACAAGACCGGCATTATTGACAAAGTAAATGTGGGCGACGACATAAAAGTGCATTTCAATATTAAAGGCACCAAATGGGAAAAGGACGGCAAACTGAGCTATTTTACCAATTTAGACGCATGGCGTGTGGAGCAAATATTGAAGCCCGGCACAGACAAGCCGCTTACAGACAACGAGTATATGGAGCCATTGGATACATTCAGTGCTACGCCGCCGGATGCGATTGATGATTTGCCGTTTTAGTAAACTAATTTTATTTGTAACTATTTTTTTGAAAGTTTTTAGGATAACTACCTAACACTATGCAACAAAAAATCCCCCTCAAACTGCTTCCCCATGAAGCAGCAGATGATGACGCAATAAAAAACTGGATTGCCAAAACCACAGGCAAAAAACTATCCGCAGTTACAGGTTTCCACATCCACAAAAAATCAATTGACGCAAGAAGCAAAACCATTTGGGTAAACCTTACTGTGAATGCTTTTATTGATGAGCCTTTTCATAAAAGGGAAATACAGCAATTCAATTTTAAGGATGTAAGCAGGGCTGATAAAAAAGTAATTATCATCGGCGCAGGCCCGGCAGGTTTGTTTGCTGCTTTGCAATTGATAGAACAAAATATTCAACCCATCATTTTGGAAAGAGGCAAAGATGTAAGGGCAAGAAGAAGGGACCTGGCAGCATTGAATAAAGAGGGCGAAGTAAACCCCGAAAGCAATTATTGCTTTGGCGAAGGGGGTGCCGGCACTTACAGCGATGGGAAACTTTATACAAGAAGCAACAAGCGTGGCGATATTGACAGGATACTAAACCTGTTTGTGCATTTTGGCGCTGAAGAAAAAATTTTATACGAAGCACATCCGCATATTGGCACCAACAAACTGCCGCATATTATTACTGCCATGCGGCAATTGATAACGGATTGCGGCGGGCAATTTTTATTCAACCAAAAAGCAACAGGTTTTGTTATTGAGAACGGCAAACTGAAATCTGTAACTACAGCAAACGGCGATTCTTTTTCTGCCGGTGCTGTGATACTGGCAACAGGCCATTCTGCAAGGGATATTTTTGAAATGCTGCACAAGCAAAATATTTTGATTGAAGCAAAGCCATTTGCATTGGGCGTAAGGGTAGAGCACCCGCAGCGTTTGATTGACAGCGTGCAATACCACTGTAATGCCAGAAGTGAATTTTTGCCGCCTGCGCCTTATTCATTAGTGCAACAGGAGAATGGGCGTGGTGTGTTTTCTTTTTGCATGTGCCCCGGCGGCATTATTGCCCCGGCCGCTACTTCGCCAGGGGAGTTGGTGGTAAATGGATGGAGCCCAAGCAAAAGGAACAATGCTTTTGCAAATAGCGGCATGGTTGTGAGTGTGGATATAAAAGATGCCATTGATGAGTTGAAAAAATATGCAATGCTCAATACTCAATATTCAATATTCAATCCGCTTTTAATGATGCACTTTCAGCAAATGGTAGAGCAAAAATGTTTTGCTGCCGGTGGTGGTAAATTTGTAGCGCCTGCACAGCGCATGGTTGATTTCAGCACAAAAAAATATTCTGACTCATTACCCGGATGCAGTTACCAACCCGGTTTGCAATCATCGCAATTGAACGAAGTGCTGCCGGGTTTTGTTTATGATTGTTTGGCTAAAGGCTTCCAGGCATTTGGCAAAAAAATGAAAGGCTACTTTACAAACGATGCGGTGGTAGTGGCAACGGAGAGCCGCACTTCTTCGCCGGTGCGTATTCCCAGGGACAATGAAACATTAGCTCATCCGCAAATAAAAAACCTGTACCCCTGCGGCGAAGGCGCTGGCTATGCCGGCGGAATCGTAAGCGCTGCCATGGATGGGGAGAGAGTGGCAAAGCAAATTGCCAGCGTGATTAAGTAACAATTCCATAATACAATGCTGCTCTGTTTAATTGCTTAATTGTTATGGGGGTTTTAAGTACCTGAACCTTTTTCAACAATTTAACCATTCAACAATTTATCAATTTATACTCACCCTATCATTTTCCCCTATACATTTGCCAATCAAATTCCCGCTATGAATATTCTTGAGCTGCAACAATTGAGAAAATATTTTGCCACACAAAAAGCAGTTGACGGTATCAGTTTGGAAATAAAAGAAGGAAGCATCTTTGGTTTGCTTGGCCCTAACGGTGCCGGCAAAACAACTTTGCTCCGCATGATAACCGGCATTTTTTACCCGGACGAAGGCAATATCATTTTCAACGGAAGAAAGTTTGACCCTGTGAATGATGTGCGTTACATCGGCTACATGCCGGAAGAAAGGGGGCTGTACAAAAAAATGAAAATTGGCGAGCAGGCATTGTATTTGGCGCAATTAAAAGGGCTGAGCAAAAGCGATGCAATGGCCAAGATAAAAGACTGGTTTGTAAAATTTGAAATGCAAAGCTGGTGGAATAAAAAAGTGGAAGACCTGAGCAAGGGCATGAGCCAGAAACTGCAGTTTGTAACCACGGTACTGCATGAACCGAAATTGATTATACTTGATGAACCATTTAGTGGCCTTGACCCGGTTAATGCTAATCTTATTAAAGATGAAATTTTTAACCTGGCCCAAAAAGGCTGCACTATTATTTTCAGCACACACCGAATGGAACAAGTGGAAGAAATTTGCGACCATATTGTTCTGGTAAACAAAGGGCACAAAATTTTAGACGGCACGGTAAAAGAAATAAAGAACCAGTTTAAAGAAAATATTTTCCAGCTTGGCGCTGAAACCAATTCGCTTCATCTGGCCACTTTTATTTTTGAAGTAATAAAGCACCAGCCAGATAAATTGCTGCTAAAACTACAGCATGACGCAACGCCTAATGATGTGCTGAAACATTTTATCAATCAAAACATCGCCATTCATTCCTTTAATGAAGTGCTTCCATCGCTCAATGATATTTTTATAAAATTAGTAGAGGGCACTCCGGAGGCAAGGCAGTTTGAGGTGGTTAGTAAGTAACCGGTGATGAGTTATTAGTAATAAGTGGCTGAAAAACCATAACAATCATACAAACCATAAAATAATCTGCGATAAAAAATAATCACCATTCACCATGAATAAAATCTTCTTAATCATAAAAAGGGAATACATCACCAGGGTAAGGAACAAAACATTTTTGCTCTCCACATTCTTGTTGCCGATTGTGATGATACTTTTTATTTTCGGCAGCGCTTTCCTTGCTGTGTCGTCAAAAGACAAGCTGAAAAAAATTGCAGTGGTGAATGACCCTGGTTTTTTTAAAAACAACCTAAAAACAGACAGCACAAGGCTGCAGTTTGTTTTTAATAACAGCATTGATACCAATAATTATTCCGCACAAGGCTATGATGCCATACTCGATTTAAAAAACGACACGGCAGCAAGAAGGTTTGCCATACATTCATTAAAACAAATAAGCGCCGATACAAAAGAAACAATTGAAGAGCGGCTGGACAATGCTTACGAAACATACCGGCTGCAGCTAAAAGGGATACGGAAGGAAGTGCTTGACAGCATCAGCAAATCTGCCAATGGCGCCTACAGCCTCGATAACAGGGTTAAGAACGAAAAAGGCGGCACCAAAGAAGTAAATGCCGGCGTGAATACGGGCATTGGTTTTATCAGCGGCATTTTAATTTATATCACCATGTTTATTTTCGGCGCTATGGTAATGCGTGGCGTGATGGAAGAAAAAACAAACCGCATTGCAGAAGTAATGGTAAGCAGCGTAAAGCCATTTCAACTGATGATGGGGAAAATATTGGGTATTGCTGCTGTTGGGCTTACGCAATTAGCATTATGGGTAATATTGGTTACGGCATTGTCTACGGCAGCAACGGCTTTTTTGCCACATGAATTATTGCAACAAGCCGGCGATGCAAGCCAATCGATACCTGTTGGCGGCAACCCTGTAGCCGCATCAAAATTTGCCGAGCTTAGCAAAGCGGTTAGCAGCGTAAACTGGCTGCAGGTAATAAGCTGCTTTGCATTTTACTTTCTTGGCGGTTATTTGTTTTATGCTTCTTTGTTTGCAGCCATCGGCAGTGTAATCAATGAAGACCCGCAAGAAGCACAATCATTAATGTTGCCAATTACAATGCCCATTATTTTTGGGTTTATCATTTTAAGCAACAACCTTAATACGCCAGACAGCCCCGCAATGGTGTGGGCCAGCATGATACCTTTTACGTCGCCAATAGTAATGATGGGCCGCATACCAAGCGGCGGTGTTTCATGGTATGAATTATTATTGTCTATGGGTTTATTGGTTGCCGGTTTTTTATTCACCACCTGGATGGCAGGCAAAATTTACCGCACCGGTATTTTAATGTATGGCAAAAAAGCAAGCTGGAAAGAAATGTTCAAATGGGCTTTCAGGAAAACGTAGCCCAAAATATATTTAATACAAAAGCGCCCCGTTAACCGGGGCGTTTTTTGCTTACACCAACACTTGTTTATTTGCCAAAAATACTTTTATACGCCTGGTCTTTTGCATACCTGTACAGCAGGCCGCTCAATAAAGTTATTGTGCCTATAACAGAACCAACCAAAAACCCAATTATCATCATCAGAACCACAGGTTGTTTTTTTACATCAAAGGGCGCATTGGGTTTGTCGAGCATGGCGATGATAGGCGTAACTTTTTGCAGCCTCCACACGGCTTCGTCACGGTTGTTAATATACATATCACGCTGGCGCTGTATCCTGCTTTTTTCTGAGCTTACATTGTCTTTTGGTATGGCATACTCCAATAATTCGCCCGGCGTAAACATGGTTCGTTGCTGCATTACTATCGCTTCCCTGTCTACGCCCTTTATCATTTTGTTGAGCGAATCAATTTTATCCAGCGTAAAATTGTAATCGTCCAATGCTTTTTGCCTTTTCAGTTCCACATAAAATTTTGAAAGCTTGTCAGCAATCACATCTGATATTGGCGTGATATATTTTTCCTGCGTGCCGGTATAATATAATTCAAGCACTCCGTTCTTATTCATTTTGGCATTAATATCAGGCTTTATTAATTCCGAACCCAGCACGGCCAAAGCAACACTGTCTTTTGGCAGCGCAATATCATTTGTATAAAAAGGCTGGTGCTCATTAATATCTTCAATCAGCAATTGGGCAATTGGCTTGTTGCCAAATTCCGGCAGCCGTTGCATCACAACAGATTCACGGATGCGGCGGCTTTGCGCCAGTTCAATAATATTGATGGTAGCTTCGGTACTGAAGGATTTGGGGGCATCATTCAGGCCAAGTATGCCCTGCAGCATATTATTTGAAATAGTATTGTCGCTTGGCGACAGCAAAGGGAACAAAGTAGCTTTGGATGTATAAGTAGTGCGTTTGCCATGTGCATACATAAACGCCAATACGGCAAACAATAGCCCTGTTGCCAGTATAATTATTTTATACCGCTTTATCCTGTTTACAATGGCCTGTAATAGTTCTGTTGAGTTCACAGTTATAAAAAATTCAAAAGTTAAAAGTTGATGGCTTCAGCCGCTATTTCAGCAATAGATAGGTAATTACTATGGGCAGTGTAGCTGTGATGCCCTGCACCACAGAATTGCCAATATCCTTTCCTTCTGGCCTCTCCGGCACCGTTATCACACAGCCTTCCTCAATTTTGGGATAAAAATGTATGAAGAAGAAATTTTTAGTCCGCTTGCTTTTGCCATTGGCATACGTAACATAAATCCTTTTCCTCCACGGGCGCAGGCTGAAGCCGCCGGCCTTGTCGATATAATAACTAAGGTTGCAGTGCTCTTTGTCGTAAGCAATTTTTAAAGGGGATTGCACTTTGCCCTGCACCGATACAAACGGGTTTATCTCCGGCACATACACAATATCGTTGTCCTGCAAAATGATGTCGTATTGGGAACCTTTTTCCTTTATCGCTTTGTCAAGGTCAATGCTTATAGGTTGTTCAAGATTGTTGACTAATGCATTTTCGTCAACGCCTGTTGATTTGCCGGAAGAATCTTTTTTTGGTTTGTTTAAAAAACGCTCCCTTAAATAATCGCCTTTTCTGCGGTACAGCATAGCGCCGCTAAGGTTGGCATTGTCTAAGATGCCGCCAGCCCTTTCGATATAAGAAGACAGCCTTTCATATTTGTCGAGCCTTGGGTAAGCGCCCTGGTATTTTACCAAGCCCACAATCTGTACATTTTCCTGCAATGAAAAACTTGGGTTCTTTCTTACATGGATTTGGTCATAAGGGCGCAGCACTACTTTGGCTGCAACGGAATCCAGTTCTAAGGTCGAATTAATATTATAAGCCCTTACAATTGTCCTTGTTGGTTTAAGCCCCTGCTTTGCGCTGTCCATATCAACAATGCTGGCAATTTCAAGGCGGCCAAATTCAGCAGAAGGCTTTAATCCTCCTGATAAATAAATTAAATCCTGCAAGGTCATGCCGCCATACTTGCGAACCTTTCCTTCTTTTCTTACTTCTCCATCAATATATACATACTGTGCTTCGCCAAACTCGCTGGTGCTGAAAAGTTGTACCACATCATTTGGTTGCAGCAGCACATTGCTGGTGCTGCTTGTGTTTTCAACGCTGTAGTCTGTAAGGCTCACCTCCAGTTTATCGCTTTTGATATTCGTCGAGTCGCCTGCGCCCCGGAAAATATAAGCCCTGGGCAAATAGGTACTGTTGGTGATACCGCCTGCACGGTTTATCAAATCAAACAACCGGTCGTTCTCCCTTATTTCGTAAATACCCGGGTAGGCTACTGCGCCATTCAATTCTACCTTGTTCACTATGCCTGATTTTACAATATCTGCCTTGATGATGTCGCCATCCATCAATTCAAAATCCTGGTCTTTCAGTTTTACTATTGCCGTTGCATTCACATCATGTATTACCTGCCGTTCATTTTCTGAGCGGATTACTTTTACAGCAGAAGAATAAGCGTCTGCGGTAAAGCCGCCTGAGTATTGCATGAGCGCCCGCATGCCCTCGCTTGTTTTCAACTGGTAATACATGGGCCTTTTAAACTGGCCTGTAGCCAATACTTTTTTCTGTGCAAAACTCACTACAATGAAATCGTTGTTTTGCAAGTACACCCTTTTGCCTACATCGCCATTGTGCAAATATTTATATACATCAAGCACTTCCACTACTTTGCCATTGCGCTTTACTAAAATTTCCCTCAGGTTGCCATATTCGCTAACGCCGCCGGCCAGCCCAATGGCATTGTATGCATTAGAAAAAGCAGATAACAATTTTGGGCCCGGGTTCATTACTTCGCCCACTACATTAATATTGATTGTGCGTGGCTGGCCCAGTGTAACCTGGATATTAGTGCCGGCAGGCACCGCTGTGCTGAACCTTGCCGCAATTAAATTTTGTGCATTTTCAAATGTGAGGCCCTGCACCGTTATTTTGCCAAGCCCTGATGGGAAGATAGCGCCATCCCTGGCCACTATATAATCTTCCTGGTATTCGCCTCCGCCCCATAATGAAACAATAATGTGGTCGCCCACGCCAATTGGGTAATCTGACGGAGGGATAGATAATTCTGAAACATCGTTCATGGCGCTGTTCTGGAAAATATTGGCGCCGTAAGTATCGTCGGGCCTGTAGTAGGCTCTTTTTAAATTATCGATTTGTGTGCTGTCTTTTTCTAATTTTTTATTTTCAAGGCGCTTTCTTATTTCGGGGTTGTCTTTGGTGCGGTCGCCGCCGGGTGTGTTTTGTTTTTGGTTGTTGTCTTTAAAAAAACTTTCAAACCCGCTTTTTGTCATCATCGTGGGGTTCACACTTGCCGGCGCCATTTGGCCCATGCCCTGTGTGCCCGGCTGTGCCATTGCAGCATTGCAAAGCAATGCAATCAGGCAAAAAGGCAAAAGGCATTTTTTTAAAACAATCTCCGTAATGGTCTTCATTCTTCCTGGTTATTGGTAAACAAGTGTTATTAAGCCTGAGCAGTTTTCATTTTTTGCAGGGGTGGATTGGGCGAAAAAGAAGCTAACAATCAAGGCGTTAGTTTCAGTTTCGGGTAAACACACGCTGTGTTATGCTGTAAAACGCAGAATTGGTGGATTTATTTTGGAAGGCTTCCGTTTTTTGGAAGAAATTGGGGAAGGCTGTTGCAACCAGGCCAATACATTTTTTAACTTTAGGCATTATAAATTCTAATCTAAAAAAGGCAAAACATAAAATCGCTTGCTTTCAAAACTTTCATATAAGCTTTTCTAATCCTGCTGGGTATTGTTGGCATTGTATATTATGCAGCAAGGTTTTTTACTGAGGAATGGGGAACAATGGACAATGAAAAGAAGTTTTCTACGCTTATATTTCTGGGGCTGTGCGGTTCCTTTTTGTTTAGGCGTGTAAAGCAGCTTAAAGACACACTGGCAAAAAAGCCAGTGGATGAATAAGGAAATAGAAAAGACCAGTTTATTTTTCAAAAAGTTTTTTTGCATCTATATAATCGCTCCAAATTTCTTTTACAACTTCCGCCGCAGGTTTTATCTCTTTAATAAGAGTGCTTACTTGCCCTATCTCCAGTTCGCCTTCATCAAGGTTGCCTTCAAACATGCCTTTTTTTGCACGCCCACGGCCAAGCAGGTTTTGCAGTTCTTCAGCAGTAGCGCCATTGTTTTCTGCAGATTCAACCTGCTCAAAAAACTTATTTTTTATTAAACGGACTGGTGTAAGTTTTTTTAAAGAGAGCTGGGTATCGCCCTCTTTTGAATTGATGATTGTTTCTTTAAAATTGATGTGGGAAGATGCTTCCGGGGTGGCAACAAAGCGGCTGCCTATTTGAACACCTTCTGCCCCAAGCACCATTGCGGCCAGCATTTGCCTGCCGGTGGCAATGCCGCCTGCTGCAATTACAGGGATAGCTACTGCATTGCAAACAGCCGGGATTAAAACCATGGTTGTTGTTTCTTCCCTTCCGTTGTGGCCGCCAGCTTCAAAGCCTTCTGCTACCACTGCATTGCAGCCTGCTTCCTGGGCTTTTAACGCAAACTTGCTGCTGCTAACCACATGCACTACTGTAATGCCATGCTCTTTCAATTTGCCCGTCCATGTTTTAGGGTTGCCTGCCGATGTAAATACAATTGGTATTTTTTCTTCGATAATTGTTTGAATGTGTTTATCAATATCGGGGTAGAGCAAAGGCAGGTTTACTCCAAAAGGGTTGTCAGTTGCTGCTTTGCATTTTTGAATATGCTCTCTTAAAACATCAGGGTACATGCTGCCGGCACCCAGCAGGCCCAGCCCGCCTGCATTGCTAACGGCACTGGCCAGCCGCCAACCGCTTGCCCATATCATGCCAGCCTGAATGATGGGGTATTGTATGTTGAAAAGGGAAGTAATTCTATTGCTGAATGGCTGCATGCTTGAGTTGTTATATTGGTGCATGGTTAAATTTGTTGATTGGCTTTACAACTAAACAATAATTTAACCATCAATAAAGATAAAAGAAAATGAAATGTATGTGATACTGCAATTCAACAATAACCCAATTTAACATGGGCTGATTACCCTAAGTCAATATCCGTATCATCGCCAATATTCAGCGACCTTGTTTCGCCTTTAATGCCGGTATCGCTGCCAATTAAGGATTCGTCCAGAACAACATCGTATAATTTAGAAAAAGAGCCAATTATGGATTCTTTCACAATAGTATAGTTAAGAACAGTATGCTCTCCAATAGAAACGTTAGGCCCGATAACAGAGTTTTTTATATCGCATCCCTCGCCAATGCTTACCGGCGGGATGATAATGGTGTTTTCGAATTTTTCCTGCCCGAAAATAGTGCCACCAAATTTTTTCAGCATGGTGGCATTAGATTCTAATAAGGTTTCCTTCTTGCCGCAGTCAAACCAGTTTTGCACTTTGAAGTACTGGAATTTTGCGCCCTGCTGTATCATACACTCCAAAGCATCTGTCAGCGTAAATTCTTCGTTTGTTTTTTCGCCCTGCTCAATTATTTTTTTAATACATGAAAAAAGAATGCTTGTTTCCTTTATCTTGTAAATGCCTACCAATGCAAGGTTGCTTTTTGGTATAGCTGGCTTTTCCACCACCCTTGTAATATTGTTTTCATCGTCCACTTCTGCCACGCCAAAGTTGCGTGGGTCGTCTACTCTCTTTACGCCAAGCATAGAGCACGGCGCCTCCAGCATTTCTTTTACATTGTATTCGGCAATGGTATCGCCCAATACTATTACCACTTCTTCGTCACGGTTTACAATTTGCCTGGTAAGGTCAATAGCGTAGCCGGTGCCATTGCGCTCATTTTGGTAAACAAAATAATTATTGAGGTGTGGGTATTTGTCTTTAATGTAATCCTGTATTTTATCGCCGAGATAGCCTACAATAAAAATAAAATCGGTTACGCCTGCCTCATGCAACTGGTCAACAATGATGCTCAAGATGGTTTTTCCTGCCAATGGTATTAAAGCCTTTGGCTGTGTATAGGTGTGTGGCCGAAGCTTGGTGCCTGCGCCCGCCACCGGGATTATTGCTTTCATTTTTTAATAATAATCACGCCTGCGGCGGGATATTTTATTTACAATCGAAACGCTGGTTTTAAAAAGGACTGTGAAAGTAGGGATTTTTGTGTAAATGGCCTGTATGAAACGCAGCGTTACTACTAAATGCAACATTTAGCCCGGCTGGCTGATTCAATAAATTTGTTCATCAAAATTTTCTTCCACAAGCGTTGCTTCTTTTTCCCCTGCAAGGAATTGGTTTCGCCACGCTGCTATGGCCGCTGTTATCATCATCAGTATTAAAAGCGAAAGCCCTTTTTGTAAACTTGCTTTTTCAGAAATAAAACCAATTACAGACGGCCCCGCCAAAAAGCCAATAAGCCCGCCTGTTGTTACCATGGCGAACCCTTCAACCTTGCTTACACCAGGTATATTGCCCGATGCCCTGAATAAAACCGGTACAATACAGCAGCAGCCAAACCCTATAATAACATAGCCGGCAATGGCAAGGGCAATAAAAGAAGATGACACAACAATTAAAAAACCAGTTGCAGCTACAAGGCAGCCGCCAATCACCGTTTTTTTGTTGCCAATAACAGACACAATATTATCGCCGTTAAGCCTCCCGGTTGTCATAGCAATAGAAAAGCCTGCATAGCCAAGGCTTATCAGCGATTCCGGCGCCTGCATAGTTTCTTT
>CAYRRL010000021.1:0-14334 GCA_964426665.1 uncultured Ferruginibacter sp.
CATACCATTGTATTTTGTAAAGCACTATGTATTTACAAGCTTGTATTATATTGCCCTTTTTGCAATGGCAGTATTTGGCTTGCTTGAATGGAAAAGAAGAGCAATGAAATCTGGGCAGCACTGATATATTTGTTTGATGTTTTAATTCTTGTTTTTAACCATGATAAAAAAAGTTGTAGTTATTGGCCCAGAGTCAACAGGCAAAAGCAGCCTGTGTAAAAAATTAGCTGCTCATTACAATACTATTTGGGTAAAGGAATATGCCCGTGAATACCTACAAAAAAACGGCACTGATTATACATTTGAAAATTTGCTGGATGTGGCACAGGGGCAAATTCGTTTGGAAGAAGAGGGCACAAAGCGATTAACAGCATCAGCACGCCAGCCTGTTAACCCGGAACAAATTTTTATAGATACGGATATGTATGTAATGAAAGTGTGGTGTGAGTTTGTATTTGGCCAATGCCATAACTGGATACTTAACCAGATAGTAGAAAGAAAATATGATTTGTATTTGCTGGCCAATGTGGATGCGCCCTGGGTGAAAGATGAATTAAGGGAATACCCGGATTTGGCAACAAGGGAAAAACTTTACTGTTGCTATAAAGATATTATGGTAAACCAGGCTGTGCCCTGGGCGGATATAAGCGGTGATTATGAAGAGAGGCTAAAAAAAGCAATAGCGGCAACAGATAATATTTTGCAGAATCAAATTGTTTGAAGCACCGCCCTTACCAAATCGCTTTCAAACCCACGTTGCAGCAAAAAATCCTGCAGCTTTCTTTTTTTTATGAAGGTGTTTTTTTCGCTTTTAAGTGCTTTTAATTTTTGCGCAGCAAGTTTTTGTAAAACGTTTTCATAATCATCTGCATTGATTGTTTGCAAAGCCTTTTTAATACAATAATCGCTTACCTGCTTTTGCCGCAGCTCATATTTTATTTTCACTTTGCCCCATTGCTTTAGCCTGAACCTGCCGCCGGCAAAATGAACAGCAAAGCGCTCTTCGTTTAAATAATTTTCTTCAATCAGCTTGCTTATAATTTCTTCCGCATCATTGCCATACACGCCGCAAGCTGATAATTTTTCTTTTGCTTCGCTGTGGCAGCGCTCCTGGTATGCACAGTATTGTTTTAGTTTGGGCAGCGCCTGTTGCGGCGTAAGCTTTAGCTGTTGCAAGGTTTTAATTTTTTTAAAAGCAAAATTAAAACTTCACATACTTGTCTGTTAGCTGTTTGTCAATACCCTTTGCCCTTGCTTTCTTAGCTTGTTTCCGCAGGATAAATTCAAAAAAGCTCATCCATCCCGGCAGGTTGCTTTCGCTAATATCAAAAAGCCATGCAAGCGCAAGTTTATCTTTTGGGAAACCATTGGGCCTGCACAAGCCGTCGCCGGCAAGGCCGTAACCAATTTGCAATGACTCTTCAAAGCCCCGGCTTGCAGGGCGAAGCTCCACCAGAAATTTACAAGGCCTGCCGCTCCTGTTCCTGAAAAGGTGATTAATATTGGGTTCGGCCGTGGCGGTTTCGCCATTTTTTAATACGAGTGTTTTTTTGCCAAGTTGCACCTGCACTTCGCCTTCTGCTGCGGTAAATTTTTCCGAATATGTTTTATGGTAATGAAGCCCCACGCCACCGCCATCTGCCAGTTCCACTTCTACCAAAGTATATTCGCCATTGGTATCGGCAGATGTTTTTAAAAAATTGACAGCGTCTTTCTGAATAGGGTTATAAATTTTTCTTTCCATGGCAAGCTTAACTTTTACCAAATACATACCCCGACAAAGCCCAACCGGATTTTCAATGGGAAATAAATTTTCTATTTTTGCAGCCCCTGCCGCAGCCATGGAAAACCAGCATGTAAACAATCGCCCCAACCGCTAAAAAAACAAGAATTGCCTGCAAAAAAAAATATATCAGAAACAGAACTGGCAAATGAACTTAAAGATAAAAGCCAGGAAGCTTTTGCAGTGTTGTATGATAATTATGCACCTGCGCTGCTGGGCATTGTGTACGCAATTGTGAAAG
Source organism: uncultured Ferruginibacter sp. (assembly GCA_964426665.1). Lineage (GTDB taxonomy): Bacteria > Bacteroidota > Bacteroidia > Chitinophagales > Chitinophagaceae > Ferruginibacter. Next base: position 2,025 of record CAYRRL010000021.1, read on the forward strand.
AGAAAGAAGCAGCAGAAAATGTTTTGCAGGATGCGTTTGTTAAAATCTGGCGCCACATCCATTTGTATGATGCTTCTAAAGGGAGGCTGTTTACCTGGCTGGTAACTATTTGCCGCAATACTGCCATCAGCCACCTGCGCCGCCAGGGTACAAAGCCTGTTATTGAAATCCAAAAAGCCGGGGTGGAGGTATATACAGAAGACGTTGTTGCAGACGGGGGGCTTAAAAAATTAGTGCATGGGCTTGAGCCAATGTACAGGGATGCAATAAACCTTGTGTATTTTTTGGGCTATACGCAACAGGAAGCATCGGAGGCGCTGGGGTTGCCGCTGGGTACAGTAAAAACAAGGGTGCGTACGGCTTTGCGGATATTAAGAAACCAATGTTCCAATGAATTAAACCACACAAAATGAACGAAGCAGTTAAATACCTCGATAGCGGCTTGTTAGAAGATTTTTGCCTTGGGCTGCTGCCTGAAAGCGAAGCAATAGAAATTGTGAAGGCTTCGGAAAAATTCCCGGAAGTAAGGGTGCGTATTGAAGCTATCGAAGAGGGGTTAAAAGCAGCTTTACAGGTACAGCCATCGCAGCATTTGAAATCAAAAATATTCCAGCAGCTCAATTCTGTTCATTCAACTGGCACAATTAACCTTGCAAGCCCGCCATTAATAAATAGATACAGCGATGCAGGCGAATGGAAAAAAGCCGTATCGGCGTTAAGCCCTGTGCATGATTTTGGCGGCCTTAAAGTGCATCCAATACTGCAAACCCCAAACACAGAATTGTATGTGGCCTGGGTGCATGATTCAGTGGAGGAAGAAGGCCACAGCAAAGAACAATTTGCCGAAAGTTTTTTAATTCTTGAAGGCAGTTGCGAATGCAGCCTCGGGGGCAAAATGCATTATTTGGAAGCGGGAGATTATTTGGAAATACCTTTCTGTATAAAACATACCATCACTTCCACATCAAAAAGCCTTGGTTATGTAAAGGCCATTTTACAAAGAAGAAAATTTGCCTGAGTTTTTTGTAGAAGCGCCCAACTATTTATTGTAAGCAACCGCCTTGTTTGTTTTTTCGTTTAAAAAGCAGTTACGCATTTGGGTAAAACTTTATGTATAGCATAAATTTAGCCCCGCATTTACTAATTTAGGCTCTCAGCCATTAGCTGCCACCAAAACTAAAACCAAACAGATGAAGCAAATTTTCTTTTTTGCAATGTTGTTTTTTGCAATAGCTGGTAACAAGGTACAGGCTCAGGTGCCTGTTATTTCGTACGACACTGTTATCAGGGGGCTTGCACTGCCTATGCAGATAGTGAATGCCGGCGATGGCAGCCAACGGATTTTTATTGTTCAGAAAGCCGGGCTTATAAGGGTCTTCAGCAAATCATTTGCCGACTTGGGCACATTTGTTACTGTTTCAGGCGTCAATTCTTCAGCTAATGAAAGAGGGCTGCTTAGCATGGCTTTCCACCCAGACTATATCAACAATGGCTTTTTTTATGTTTATTATACCAATACTGCCGGCAGCCTGGAAATTGCAAGATATAAAGTGAGTGCTGGCAATGCAAATATGGCCGATGCGGCTTCAAAAGTAATAGTGGCAACGATTCCTCATCCCAACAATACAAACCATAATGGCGGCGAATTGCATTTCGGCCCGGAGGGTTATTTGTATTTGTCAACCGGCGATGGCGGCGGCTCGGGCGACGTGCCTAACAATGCTCAAAACACAACTGTGCTGCTTGGAAAAATCCTTCGCTTTAATGTAAACACAAGCGCAACTGCGCCCTTTTATTCTGTGCCATCCGACAACCCCTTTGGCAATGAGATATTTGCCTATGGCCTTCGCAACCCTTTCCGCTGGAGTTTTGACAGATTGAATTATGATATGTGGATTGGCGATGTGGGCCAGGATTCAAGGGAGGAAATTAACCACCGCCGCTACGATTCTACATTGGGCGTAAACTATGGCTGGCGCTGCTATGAAGGCAAAAGTACTTTTAACACAACAGGCTGCGGAGCAATCTCAAATTACACTTTCCCTGTTTATGATTATGCCACAGCAGCAACAGGGGGCTCTATTAGCGGCGGCACGGTTTACCGCGGCGAAACTTTTTCAAGGCTGAAGGGCTGGTATCTTGGTGTTGATTATTACACAGGCAGGCTGTTCAAGCTTAAATACGATTCCGTAACGCACACATACGACTCTTCCTCTGCACAAGTTATTGCCCCAACCGGCCTATCTGATTTTGGCGAAACAGAAGACGGCGAACTGTATGCGACCTGCCTTAACAATGGGCGCTTGTACAGGATTGTTTCAGACGGGCCAGTTAAATATGTTTTTACAGGCAATGGCAACTGGGATGTGGCAGCCAACTGGAGCAACAATAAAATACCGCCGGCAGCTTTGCCCGCTGGCAGCACTATTTTAATAAACCCATCTGGTGGTGGCGAATGCGTGCTGAATGTTCCGCAAACAATAATGCCGGGAGCCGAATTAATAGTTTCAGATGACAAACAGTTCCGCATAAATGGGAACTTAACCATGCAATAAAAATAGCGGTGAATCAAGCGGCGTATTCCACAATATTTTCTTTTGCCACCGGCAAATAGAGGAACCAGCACAACCCAAGCAAAAGATAATTGCTGCCGGCATTATTATGTGAAGAGAGCGAAAGCGAAGCGCCATTAATACCCGTGCTTAACCCACAGCTGGCAAGCGGCTTATTGTTCTCATCGTATATAGTTAACTCAGCCAAAGGGCTGTTCTGTATTTTGTAAGTGTACTTTTTCGACTCAATAGTGATGGCGCCTTCTTTCCCCCACCTGTTATTGCTCATCATTCCCACCTCTATGCCATACTCATTTTTAAAAATGTATTTGCCCGTAAGCGACCCGGTGCTTTCAATAAAAAAAAGCCTGTGTTTGTCGCCGATCGTTATCCTGGCGCTTCTTTGCGTTGGGTTGTATTTTACAATGGCTTTTGTTTTATCCTGCTCAATAAGATGGTATTCCTGCAGCAGCGATTTTTTATTGTTAGCGATTACCCATTTCATAGAAGAACATTTGAGGGCATAAAATAAACACTAAACCCGGCCGCTGCAATGGGCTATGGTTTTGGTAACAATTATTTAATACAGGCCTTTTTGTATCTTTGCATACCCTTGTAACCGCCGGGCCCCTTTGGCAACATCCGTTCGTGCAATCCGGGGTAAAAAAAGCGCCCGCTAAAAAAATTATCAGAAAAATACTAATTTTATTAGTGTTGATAAAAGAAACCCCTTATCTTTGGCTGAACGATTTACATTTATAACGCAAAACCAGATACATCACTTTTAAAATTTACAACAATGAGCAACGCAGAAAAATTAAAGGCGCTGAAGCTTACAATGGACAAAATTGACAAAGACTTCGGCAAAGGATCGGTAATGATAATGGGCGAAAAAGCACACGTAGAGCAGGAAGTAATTTCTACAGGTTCATTAGGCCTGGATGTGGCACTGGGCATTGGCGGCTTGCCAAAAGGAAGGGTAATAGAAATTTATGGCCCTGAGAGCAGCGGTAAAACAACCATTGCAACGCATGTTATTGCAGAAGCGCAAAAGAGGGGCGGCATGTGCGCTATTATAGATGCCGAGCATGCTTTTGACAGCAGCTATGCACAAAAACTCGGCGTTGATATAGATAACTTATTGATATCACAGCCTGACTACGGCGAGCAGGCTTTGGAAATAGCAGACCGCCTTATCCTTTCCGGTGCTTTGGACGTTGTAGTAATAGACTCTGTGGCTGCCCTTGTCCCAAAAAGTGAGCTGGAAGGGGAAATGGGCGACAGCAAAATGGGCTTGCAGGCAAGGCTGATGAGCCAGGCATTAAGAAAGCTTACGGCAACTATTTCAAAAACAAACTGCTGCTGCATTTTTATAAACCAGCTAAGGGAAAAAATTGGGGTAATGTTTGGCAACCCTGAAACTACTACTGGCGGCAATGCATTAAAATTCTATGCTTCTGTGCGCCTGGACATTCGCCGGATGGCGCAGATAAAGGACGGCGATGTGGCTACGGGCAACAGGGTGAAGGTGAAAGTGGTAAAAAATAAAGTGGCCCCGCCATTCCGAAATGCAGAGTTTGATATTGTATTTGGCGAAGGCATTTCTAAAACAGGCGAAATAATTGACATGGGCGTTGAGCTTGGCATATTGCAAAAAAGCGGAAGCTGGTTCAGCTACGATGCCAATAAACTGGGCCAGGGCAGGGACGCAGTGAAAGAATTGCTTCGTGACAACCCTGAAATGTCAGCAGAGATAGAGGGCAAGATAAGGGCGAAGATTGCAGAAATGCAGGCTGGGTAAGTTTACATCAGGTTGGGTTAGTAATATACGGTTGCTCTTTTGGGCAGCCGTTTTTTATTGGGCAGTTTTTTGCTTTTGTATTTTTACGCAAAGAAAATAATGATGGAACTGGTTGTTGTAAAAACGTTTGATAATTATTTTTCAGCCCATATTATCTTGACAAGGCTTCAATCTGACGGCATTGAATGTTATTTGAGGGATGAAAATATAATAACCCTTGACCCGATGCTTGGCAATGCGCTTGGAGGCATTAAGCTGGCAGTTAAAAAACAAGATGCACCAGCAGCGATAAAGCTATTGGGAGCATACCAGCTTGAATATATGCTGAGCGCCACTTGCCCCCGTTGCGGCAGCAACAGTTTTATCCATGTGGCAAAAAAAGAAGCGGCTAATTACCTAACAGCTATACTCACCTGGGCTGTTTCAAATTATGCAGTTGCGCCAAAGTATGTGTATCAATGCGGCAATTGCGGCTATGAATGCGAAACATTGCCGGATGCGGAAGGCAATACTTCAGCGTGATACAGTAATTGTTTTTGCATTCACAAATTCTAATATCCCGTGCTTGCCAAGTTCTCTTCCATAACCGGACCTTTTAATGCCGCCAAAAGGCAACCCAGGCCCGCTTTTTACCAAAGAGTTGATGAATACAGCGCCACTCTCAATTTTTTTTGCCAGCGCCAGACCTTTGCCTGCATCTTTTGTCCAGATGCTGGCGCCAAGCCCGTAAACAGAATTATTTGCTAAAAGGATAGCTTCCTTTTCATCTTTTGCTGATATTACGGCAGCCATTGGCCCAAAAGTTTCCTCTTCAAAAGCAGCCATCCCTTTTTTTACATTTACTAAAAGCGAAGGCAAAAAATTGCAACCGCTTATACTGCCGCCATAATGTAATTGTGCACCAGACTGAACGGATTGCTGCATTTGCCTGTTCAGGGTTTCTGCTAAATCAAGCCTGGCCACTGGCCCCATATTTACAGAAGCATCAAATGGATTGCCCTGTTTGTAATTTTTTATGTGGGTATTTATTTCCTGCATAAAACTATCCATAGCGCTTTGCACCACAATAAACCTTTTAGCGCCAATACAGGATTGGCCGGCATTTTGCATCCTCGATAGCAAAGCGGTTTCAGCAGCTTTTTGCATATCGGCATCAGCCAATACAATCAAAGCATCAGAGCCGCCCAATTCCATCACAGACTTTTTTATGTTTTTCCCGGCTAATGATGCAACAGCGCTGCCAGCCCTGTCGCTGCCGGTAAGCGTTACAGCCTGTACAATTTTTTCTTCCAATATTTTTTCAACCGCAGGCGTGTCAATAATCAATGACTGGAAAACACCTGCAGGCGCACCGCCTTCAATAAATATTGATTCAATTTTTTTGGCACAGCCACATACGTTAGGCGCATGTTTTAGTAATGTAACATTGCCTGCCATTAATGTTGGCGCAGCATAGCGGAATACCTGCCAGAAAGGGAAATTCCATGGCATAATGCCCAGCACAGCGCCAACCGGTTCATAAGAAACAAAACTTTTATAATAACCAGCTTCATGCGGCTCATCTTTTAAAAATACCCCAGCATGTTCTGCATAATACTCACATACATAAGCACACTTTTCAATTTCTGATTTTGCCTCAGCAAGCACCTTCCCCATTTCGCTGGCGATAAGCATTGCCAACTCTTCTTTGTCTCTTTTTAAAATGGAAGAAACCGTATTAACAACAGCGGCACGCTGTTCAAAAGAAAAATTTTTCCAGATTCCAAATGCATCTTCTGCCTTTGTAATTGATGAGTCGATTGCTTTGTTATCCATCAATGGGTATTCAGCAATTGTTTCTTGAGTATATGGAAAAATGGACTGGAAAACCATAGAGCAAAATTTTAAGCACAGGCAGTTAACTTTTCGGCGCAAGAAGCGAATAAATGGCAGAATCAATAAACCTGCCATTGTAGTAATAATTCTCCCTGAAGTAAGCTTCTTTTACAAAACCATTCTTTTCTAATAATTTCATAGAGGCTTTATTGCCCGGGTTTACATTGGCTTCTATTGAATGCAGCTTCATTGTTTCAAAGCCGTATTTAATTACAGCTTTTATAGCCTCATTCATAATGCCTTTGCCCTGTTGCGCAGGATGCAGTATATAACCAATCTCTGCCCGGTAATGTTCTTTCTGCATGCGCCAATAACAAATTGTCCCGATAACACTGTTGCTTTCTTTTAAAGTAATGCCCCACAAAATACCATCATTGTCTTTCTGGTTCTTTTTTATAATGCCGATAAAAGCAATTGTTTCATCTACTGATTTTTCAGGCGCTTTGTCGAGATAAGTTAACAACCCTTTATCAGAACGGAGAAAAAATATTTCATTCGCATCGTTTGTTGTTATCTCTCTTAATACAAGCCGCTCAGTAGTTATGAGTGGGAATGGAGAAAAATTTGGCTGCAGCATTTGTAAAATTGAAAGCATAAAATTAAGGCAATAAAAAACCGCTTTCGAAATTTTGAAAGCGGTTGCAAAATATTATTCCTGAAACTAAAACTCTGCACTTTTCGGGTACCTCGGGAAGGGAATTACATCCCTGATATTGCCCATCCCTGTTACAAACTGCACCATCCTTTCGAAACCCAAACCAAAGCCAGCGTGCGGGCAAGCGCCAAACCTTCTGGTATCAAGGTACCAATACAGCTCATCCATTGGTATATGCATGTCTTTCATTTTTTGTTCCAGCTTGCCAAGCCTTTCTTCTCTCTGGCTGCCGCCAACAATTTCGCCAATGCCCGGTGCTAAAATATCCATCGCTGCCACTGTTTGCCTTCCGGGTTCACAGTCGTCATCGTAGCGCATGTAAAAAGACTTGATGGCTGCAGGGTAATTGGTAAGTATAACAGGTTTTTTAAAATGCTTTTCCACCAAATACCTTTCATGCTCGCTTTGCAAATCCATGCCCCAGCCAGTTATTTCATACTGGAATTTTTTCTTTTTGTTGTGGTTGCTTTCTTTTAATATGTTGATGGCATCAGTATACGTAAGCCTTTCAAATTTGTTTGCCAGTACAAATTCTAATTTTTCCATCAACCCCATTTCGCTGCGCTTGTCCTGGGGCAGGCTTTTTTCTTCTTCTGCCAAACGCTGTGCAAGGAATTCCAGGTCTTCCCTATTGTTGTCCATTACATATTTAATAATGTACTGGATAAATTCTTCAGCAAGGTTGGCATTGTCTTCCAAGTCATAAAAGGCCATCTCTGGTTCTATCATCCAAAACTCTGCAAGGTGCCTTGTAGTATTGGAGTTTTCTGCACGAAAGGTTGGCCCGAACGTATAAATATCACTGAAAGCCATAGCCGCCAATTCGCCTTCTAGCTGGCCGCTTACAGTAAGGTTTGTGCTTCGGCCAAAAAAATCTTCTTTAAAGTTAATAGAGCCATCTTCATTTTTGGGAGCGGTGCCATCAATCGGCAATGTAGTTACACGGAACATTTCACCTGCGCCTTCTGCATCGCTTGCAGTGATGACAGGCGTGTGCATATACACAAAGCCCTTCTCGTTAAAAAATTTATGCACAGCAAAAGCCAAAGAATGCCTTATCCTGAAAACAGAACCAAAAGTATTTGTACGGAAACGCAAATGCGCTATCTCCCTCAAAAATTCAAGGCTGTGTTTTTTAGGTTGCAACGGGAATTTTTCCGCATCGCTGTCGCCCAGTATTTCTATTGAAGTTGCTTTCAACTCAACTTTCTGCCCTTTGCCCAAAGACGGTATTATTTCACCCGTTGCCTTTATGCAGGCGCCGGTTGTTATTCTTTTTAAAACAGCGTCATCAAATTTTCCCAGTTCTGCCAATACCTGTAAATTATTATTAGTGCTGCCGTCGTTCAATGCTATAAACTGGTTGTTGCGGAAGGTGCGGACCCATCCCATCACCGTTGCTTCGTAGTTGGCTTTATCGCTTGCCAAGAGGCCTTTTATTTTGGTTCTTTTGTTGAACATAATGCTTGATTTTTTCAAGGCTGCAAATATAGGACATTGTCTGAACGGGGATTTTAAGGGGTTTGCTGGGTTAATGGATTAACAAAGCTCAATAACAAAATAGATAGCAGCATGCTTATAATAAATCCACTAACCCTCCTAATCTTTCCAAATCCCCCTTCAGACAACTAATTTTACACCATGAAAATCGCCTTCTTCTCCACCAAATCTTACGACAAAGAATTTTTCAACCGCTATGTTTCCACGCATGAGATAATTTATTTTGAAGCACAGCTCAGCATACAAACAGTAAACCTTGCTGCCGGCTGCAAGGCAGTTTGTGTTTTTGTAAACGATAAACTGGGCAGGGACGTGCTTGAAGAGTTGAACAGGCTTGGCGTTAAGCTTATCGCATTAAGATGTGCTGGTTTTAACAATGTTGATTTGGCGGCGGCGGCAGCAAGCAATATAAAAGTAACAAGAGTGCCTGCTTATTCCCCCCATGCTGTAGCTGAGCATGCTGTGGCATTAATAATGGCACTCAACCGAAAAACACATAAAGCATACAACCGTGTACGGGAAGGCAATTTTTCGTTGGAGAGGCTAACGGGTTTCGATTTGTTTGAAAAAACTGTTGGCGTAATTGGCACGGGCAGGATCGGCGAAGCATTGTGCAATATAATGCTTGGCTTTGGTTGCAGGGTGATTGCTTTTGATTTAATAGAAAACAAAAGCATTGCAGCAAAAGGCGTTGAGTATTTGCCTTTAATTGATGTGCTGCAAAAATCTGATATTATTTCGCTGCACTGCCCTTTGAATGAGCAGACAAAACACATCATCAACCAACAAACCATTGGCATAATGAAAGACGAAGCAATGCTTATCAACACCAGCCGCGGCGCATTGATAGATACGCCTGCTGCGATAGAAGCATTAAAGACAGGCAAAATTGGCTATCTCGGTTTGGATGTGTATGAGCAGGAAGAAAAATTATTCTTCAACGATTTGTCGGAAAATGTGATACAGGACGACATTATAATGCGGTTGTTAAGCTTTCCCAATGTATTGATAACATCGCACCAGGGTTTTTTTACTGAAGAGGCACTCACACAAATTGCCCGAACAACTTTAGGCAATATTGATGCGTTTGAAGCCGGGCTGCCCCTTGTAAACGCAGTTGCTTAAAAGGGAGCAGCATGATTTTGTAAACTATCCCACAAAACAATTTTTTCATTTTTACGAAAAAGCCCGTAATATTGCGTTGGAATCATTGCTGATAGAGCCTTTCCAAATAATCCAACGTCAGGCAGCCAAAATCCAGTCAACATAAATTTCCAATTACATTTCAAGTTTTTAAGACCGATTTTTTGAAAAACTTATTTTCAATCTTTTATGTACGATATATTACAACTGAACGACATGCTCGTTCCTGAACTGCAGGATATTGCAGAACAGCTCGCCATCCCTAATCATAAGAAATTAGAAAAACAAGACCTGGTGTTTAAGATTTTAGACAAACAGGCTGTTGCAGGCACCGACAACGGAAAAGACGAAAAGCCTAAACGCAAGCGTATAGTAAAAGCCACGGGCAAGCCTGCGGAAGAAGCTGAAGAAAAACCGGTAAAAGCGGCTAAAAAAGCAGAGCCGGCAGCAGATAAAAAAAGGCCCATTAAAAAAGCAGAAACAGAAGCTGCAGGCGAGGAGGAAGACCTGCAGCCAATAACCAGCGAGCAAAGCACCATCCCTGCTGCAATTGCTTCCTTGCTGCAGGAAGAAGACGAAATGGATATACAATCGCAACCCGAGCTTGCCGAGATGATGGCAGAAGCAGAACAGCCACAACAATCGGCGCCTTCTTTTCAAAATAAACACAGCCGGAAGCACCACGACCCAAATGTTTTCAATATTGAATTTGACGGTATAATACTGGGCGAAGGCGTTCTTGAAATGATGCCTGACGGATATGGCTTTTTAAGGAGCAGCGATTACAACTACCTTTCTTCGCCTGATGATATTTATGTTTCCCCATCGCAAATAAAATTGTTTGGCCTAAAAACAGGCGACACTGTATATGGTTCTGTGCGCCCGCCAAAAGAAGGCGAAAAATATTTTGCCTTATTAAAGGTTGACACGATTAATGGCAAGAAGCCAGAAGAAGTAAGAGACAGGGTGCCATTCGATTACCTTACACCATTGTTCCCGTTTGAAAAACTGAACCTCTGCACTACCCCAAATAATTTCAGCACCAGGATAATGGATTTGTTTACGCCAATAGGAAAAGGCCAGCGTGGATTGATTGTTGCCCAGCCAAAAACGGGCAAAACAATGTTGCTGAAAGAACTGGCTAATGCTATTGCAGAAAACCATCCTGAATGTTATTTGATGATTGTATTGGTGGACGAAAGGCCGGAGGAAGTTACCGATATGGAACGCAGCGTAAAGGCAGAAGTAATTGCATCAACATTTGACGAGCCGGCCGAAAAGCATGTAAAAGTTTCTACCATTGCACTGCAAAAGGCAAAGCGCCTGGTTGAGTGCGGCCATGACGTAGTGATATTGCTCGACAGTATTACAAGGCTGGCAAGGGCACACAACACCGTAGCCCCGTCAAGCGGCAAAGTATTGAGCGGCGGCGTGGAAGCAAATGCCATGCAAAAACCAAAACAATTTTTTGGCGCTGCCCGTAAAATTGAATTTGGCGGCTCGCTCACTATTATCGCAACAGCGCTAGTTGATACCGGAAGCAAAATGGACGAGGTAATATTTGAAGAATTTAAAGGCACCGGCAATATGGAATTGCAGCTTGACCGTAAGCTAAGCAACCGCCGTATTTACCCTGCCATCGATATTGTTGCATCTTCAACACGCCGCGATGACTTGTTATTGGAAAAAGATGTGGCCCAGCGCATGTGGGTGCTGCGTAAGCACATGGCAGACATGAATACTGAGGAAGCAATTACATTATTGTTGAAAAATATGAAAGGCACCAAAGACAATATGGAGTTCTTAACAAGCATGAACGGATAGAGGGTATAGTATTGTTGACTTAAATATTGAAAAGCCGCTGATTGATTCAGCGGTTTTTTCTTTTTGTATTTTTATAGCGTTAAAAATGCCTATACAAAAACTAACCATACAGGAATTTTTGCAACTGGCGCAAACAAGCCCGGTGCTTGATGTACGCAGCCCCGGCGAGTACAGCCATGCACATATACCAGGCGCATACAATTTGCCATTGTTTTCGGACGAAGAAAGAAAAATAGTTGGCACAGCTTACAAACAACAAAGCAGGCAAACAGCAATAAAAACCGGGCTTGATTATTTTGGCGTGAAGATGAAAGCAATTGTGGAAGAAACCGAAGGTTTTGTTTCCCGTTTTTCGTTGAGCGATAAAGAGCCCCCTAAATTAGTGGGTGAGCAACGGGCAACGGCCAATGGCCAACAAAGAACGGGAAGCGTTTTGATACATTGTTGGAGAGGCGGCATGCGTAGCGCTGGCATTGCATGGCTGCTTGATTTGTACGGCTTTAAAGTTTATACACTGGTTGGCGGCTACAAGGCATATAGGAAATGGGCAAGGGAGCAGTTTGAAAAAAAATACCGGTTAACTGTTTTGGGCGGGTATACGGGGTCGGGCAAAACAATACTACTGCATCAAATTAAAGAAGCCGGGTTCCCTATTGTTGATTTGGAGGCATTGGCCAATCATAAAGGTTCTGCATTTGGCGCCTTGGGTGAAAATGCACAGCCAACGCAGGAGATGTTTGAAAATTTATTGGCAACGGCATTGGCAAAAACCCAGGCCGTACCAAATGAAGAAGCTATTTGGGTGGAAGATGAAAGCCAGCGCATTGGCAACCTTAAAATACCCGATGCTTTTTGGAAGCAAATGCGTAGCAGCGATATTTTGTTCCTCGACATACCATTTGAAGAAAGATTGAATTATCTTACCACTGACTATGGCAAAAAAGAAAAAGGGAAATTAGC
>CAYRRL010000022.1:0-14209 GCA_964426665.1 uncultured Ferruginibacter sp.
AAGGATTCGGTTTTATCAAGCATGACGACTCTAACAAAGAGACCTTTGTACACGTTAGCGGTTTAGTTATCGATGTGAAAGAAGGCGACAAAGTTGAATTTGAGTTGCAGGAAGGCAAAAAAGGCATGAATGCCGTTAATGTTAAACTGATCGGATAATTCTCATCTTTTTAATAACAATGCAGGCCCCGGCAAAAGCCGGGGCTTTTTTATAAGCGGCACTAAACAAATATTTAGCAGAATGGTTTTGCCATTACATTTGCAACTCAATAATTATAAAAATGAAACAATTGAAAACTCTTTTTACTGCAATGCTTTGTACTGCAGTTGTGGCAGCATTCTCACAAAATAAAACTGAGCTTAACAAGCCTGTTTTCAAAGCCGGGCAAAAATTCCAAACCAGCAACATAGTAAAGACAACGAGCAAAATGGAAATGATGGGGCAGGAAATGGAAACAAAAGCCGATGTAGCCATAACACGCCTTTTTGAAATAAAAAAACAAAACGGCAACCTGTACAACGTTGCGGCCACTATTACTAAAATGGCAACTACGGCCGAAATGATGGGGCAAAGCATGAGCTACGACTCAGACAAAAAAGAAGATGCCGGCACTGAAATTGGCAAATTACTGAAGGACAAAATAAATGTGCCTGCCGATATGGAGATGAATGACGAAGGGAAAATAACCCCTTTGAAAAAAGAAAAGAAAGATTCTGCCGATGCAGGCGGCATAGCTGCCATGATGGAAAGCATGGGGGCCGGCGCTGATGAAACGGCTCTTACTGATGACATGTTTATAAATATCCCTAAAAACTTAAAGGCAGGCGATACATGGAGCGATTCTATTATAGCTGAAGGCACAAAGACTTACAGGGACTACACTGTAAAATCTTTGGAGGGCAGCGATGCAGTGCTAACTATTTCCGGCAAACAAACCCTCGACAAAAAAATGGAAACAAATGGGATGGAAATGACGATGCTGATGGAAAGCAAATTGACAGGCGAAATGACTGCCGATACCAGCACAGGAGTAATAAAACAAAGATTGCTTGTAAGCGAAGGCAGTGGCAATTTAGAAATGATGGGCCAGCAAGTGCCAATGACAACGAAGGTGGAAACAACCTCAACAACAATGAGTTTGTAGCTAATTTTTTTAAACAGAAGAGCAACCTTTGAAAGGCTGCTCTTCTGTTTGGCTGAGGATTATGCTTATTATGCAGCCCTGTGAAAATCATGTGGAAACATAAATTTTAAATATGCCAAAAAAGTTTCAGAAAAACTTTGGCGCAAAAATGCAATTACCCTATTTTTGCACTCCAATTTTAAAAAGGGTTGAAAAACTATTTTAGGAATTGGACAGGAGATTTGGTAGCTCAGTTGGTAGAGCAATACACTTTTAATGTATGGGTCCTGGGTTCGAGTCCCAGCCAGATCACTAAGGGAATCCAGTAGGGTTCCCTTTTCTTTTTTGCGATTCACTCTCACATCTTATGCTTTCAAAAGTTCAATAAATACTGCATGGGGCCTGCATTGATTCCAGGGGAGGTTGTAGCGCTTTCGGGACAGCTATATCACATAACTTTAAACAAAAAGCCGCTATCATAACGGCTTTTTTGTTTATACGCCTATATTTGGCCAATTAACCAGTATTTATGTTAGCCAAAAGGAATTTATCAATAGACATTTTAAAGATTGCGCTTGCTTTCTTAATAGTTGGGTTGCATGGCAGAATTTTTAAAGATTTTAGTATCTTTTTAGCCTACTTTTTTCAAAACGGTATTTCAAGAGCTGGCGTACCCTTATTCCTAATAATTAGCGGGTACTATTTTTATTCTATAAAAACTAAAGAACAATTCGCAAACTGGGTAAAAAGGCTGCTCTATTTGTATTTAATATGGATGGGTATTTATTTAATACTATGGAGGGATTTTAGCGTTCAAAACATCCTCTTTCGCACAATCTTCGGGTATTACCATTTATGGTACCTGATAAATGCTTTGTACGGTTTTCTTTTTGCCTGGGCAGTTAGAAATTTCAAACTAAAAACCCAGTTAGTATTGATTGCTTTATGTGTAATAATTGGATTGTCGCTGCAATATATTTTTAATTACGGCCTCGTTGCTTACAAAATTCCGTTCCTCCCCGAGCCCGAATATGTAAATATCTTCAGGAATGGTTTATTTTTTTGTTTCCCATTTATAATGACAGGGTACCTCATTAACAAATTTGCATGGCATACAAAAAAGGTTAATTGGCTATTGCTGATTGCCGTTGGCTTTTCTGTATTAACATGCGAAGTGGTTTTCAATTATAACCATGGCAAAAAACTATTTGATTTATTGCTAGGCTTGTATATTTTTTGCCCTGCTCTGTTTGTATATGTACTCAACCTCAAGTTTTATGGAGAGAGCAAAACAATTGCATTATATTCATCCGGCATTTACCTTGTACACATTCTTGTGCTTAACATTTTAGCGAAAATTGTAAAAACAGTCTCAACATCTGCACTTAGTGAAACGCCCACCACAATAATTACTTTTTTATTGGCAATGCTGGCAACTTATTTTTTAATCAGGATTCAAAAAAAGTTTAAGTATATATTATAACAAGGGCATAAAAATAAATCCAGGTTACATTCAAAAAAGAAATGTAATTCTTTACGGTTTGAAAACAGTCAATAACTTTAAACCCTTATCAAATATCACTCTAATGCCCTTTTATTAACGCATCAAAAAAAACTTTTCACATCTATAAGGCGTTCCATGGAATTTTGGGCAGCAGGCGTAAGAAAAATAGGGCATGAGTATGGGTTTTTTATACCTTTTATCCGCTTATTTTTGTACAACTTAATAACCATGAGTAATTTTTTCCATAATAAAGTAGTTGCCATCACCGGCGGCAGCGAGGGCATAGGCAAAGCCTTGATTGATGCCCTTGTGCCTATGGGTGCCAAAATAGCCACCTGTGGCCGCAACCAGGATAAGCTGTACGACCTGCAGGTGCAGTATTCAAACCATTTGCTTCATACAGTTGTATGCGATGTAAGCCGCAGGGCCGATTGCGAAAACTTTATCAATTCCACCATCAAAACATTTGGGCACATTGATATCCTTATCAACAATGCAGGCATGAGCATGAGGGCATTGGTAAAAGAAGTTGAAGCTGATGTGATTGAAAAAGTGATGGCTGTTAATTTTTTTGGCACCGTGTATTGTACTAAACTGGCTTTGGATTCGATTATACAAAACAAAGGCACAATTGTGGGCATTTCGTCCATAGCAGGGTACCGTGGCCTTCCGGGAAGAAGCGGCTACTCCGCTTCTAAGTTTGCCATCAACGGCTGGCTGGAAGCATTAAGGACCGAGTTGCTTGAAACAGGCGTAAATGTAATGTGGGTAGCACCGGGCTTTACCTCCAGCAATATCCGCAAAGCGGCGCTTAACAACAAAGGCGAATTGCAAAAGGAAAGCCCGATGAACGAAAAACAAATGATGAGCACCGAAGAATGCGCCAGGAACATTTTGGGTGCTATTCAAAAACGGAAGCGCAACCTGGTGATGACATTCCGGGGGAAGCAAACTGTTTTCCTGAATAAATTTTTCCCATCTTTTGCGGACAAAATGGTAAGGAAATTCTTTTTCAAAGAGGGGCTGCTTGTAAAATAAAAACCTGTAAACAATTCTTTTGCGCAATTCAAAAACCAACATAAAATTCAGTAACCACAACGGATGCCTTTAGTTACGCTTACATCTGATATTGGGCAAAAAGATTTCCTCACCGGGGGCATCAAAGGGCAATTGATGCAGGTGAACACATCATTTACTATTGTAGACATTACGCACCAACTCTCCCCTTTTAATTACCCCCAGGCTGCTTATGTATGCAGGAACGCTATAAAAAGTTTCCCGGAAGGCACCATGCACATTGTGATGGTAAATTTGTTTGACGATAAGCCTGAACACCTCCTGCTTGCAGAACACAATGGCCACTATATTGGCTGTGGCGATAATGGGCTGCTCACCATGATACTGGAAGAAGTGCCCCAAAAAGTAGTGGCTTTGCCTATTGACAAAACAACACAAAAAAACACATTGTATTGCACCAGCGTGTTTGCTAAAGCTTTCAATGAAATACAAAACGGCAAAATGCTGGAGGAAATTGGCGACGCTTCGGTTTCCATCAATGTAAAAAATGCGCTGCGCCCAATGCTTGGCAACAACTGGATTGAGGGGCAGATCATTTTTATTGACAATTTTGAAAATGTGATTGTAAATATTACCAAAGAAGATTTTGAAACACAACGCAAAGGAAGAAGCTTCAAAATTGTATTTAAGCGTGACGAAACCATTGACCGTATCAGCGACACCTATGCAGATGTACCGGAAGGGGAAAAACTAGCCTTGTTTAATTCAGCAGCCTACCTTGAAATTGCCATCAACAAAGGGAATGCCGCAGGGCTATTTGGCCTGCAGGGCTACTCAGAAAAACAACAGCAGGGGCATCAAAACTATATCAACAACCGCTTGTTTTACCAAACAGTAAAAGTATTTTTTGAGTAAGATTGCTAATATTGATTAGTTAATTGTTAAATGGCCAGGCTTTAACGATTCACCAATACACGATCCACTAATAACAATAACCATTTGGCTTTCCTTAAAAACATACGAGCCACTGATATTCCCGACAGGGAATTAATTGCCGCATATAAAAGCAGCGGGGATTTGCAGTATGTGGGCATATTGTACCAACGTTACATGGATTTGGTTTTTGGCGTGTGCCTTAAATATTTTAAAGACGGGGAAAAAAGCAAAGATGCCGTAATGGACATTTATGAAGAGCTCTGCAAAAAGTTGAAACTACATGATGTGGAAAATTTCAGGGGCTGGCTGCAGGTGCTGGCACGCAATTACTGCCTGATGCAGCTACGCAGCCCAAGGAATATGAAGACTACTGAATTTAACCCCGATTTTATGCAAAGCAGCCAAACAACGCATCTTGAAAACGGCATATTGGAAAAGGAAGAAAATTTTAAGAAATTAGAGGGTTGCATGGAGCAATTGCCAATTGAGCAAAGGCAGAGCATTGAGCTTTTTTTTCTGCAAAAAAAATGCTACAACGAAATTGCAGGCATCATGGGGCACGAATGGAGCAAAGTAAGAAGCTATATTCAAAACGGCAAGCGGAACCTTAAAATATGCATGGAGGAGAAAAAGGCCTTTAGTGCATGAGTTGTTAATTGTTATTCGTTATTTATAAGAGTTTTTGAAAAAGGAAAACAAACATATTATTTATACAGCAGAAGATATAAAACGCTATATAACCGGCGCTATGCCACCGGCTGAAATGCATGCTATGGAAATGGCAGCGCTTGACGATCCTTTGCTTGCAGAAGCCATGGAAGGCTATGAATTAATGGAACAAAAAGACTGGGGTAAGGAACTGGCGGCATTAAAAGAGCAATTCATTAAAGAAGAAGAAAAACGCCTTGCCCCTGTTGCAAAAGTTTCTTCGCTTAAATGGTGGAGGGCAGTTGCGGCTACAGTGGCAATTGGCATTACCGTAGTTGCTGCTTATATCTTCACCAATAAAAACAGCAATGAGCAAGCGGCAAAAATTGCATCACTGGAAACAGATGCAGCAGCTGATTCTTCTTTAGTAATTAAGGTTGATTCCGGCAATTCATTTACAAATGCCGGGACTGCTGATTCAAACAGCCAGCTGATTGCAAAGCTTGACAAAGCGCCCCCCGTTGCCGGCGCAACAACTTCATCGCCAGAAAGCGTTTCTGTTTCACCCACACCTGCTGCCCCAGTTGCAGACAGCATGTTTGTTTACACGCCTTCAGCAAAAGATTATGCGGTGAATGAGCAAAAGAATAATGGTGAAAGGGCAAAAAAAGAATATAAAGCTGTTGCTGGCGAAACTGTTGCAAGCAATGCGTTAGATGATGCATCAGTAAACCAGCCAGCCAAAGCCAGGCAGGAAGAAGCGTTTATTGGCGAAAGGGGCAGGGCAGCGGGCAGCAACCAAAATAATTTTTCCGGTGTAGTAGTAACGCCTGGTAACGACCCGTTAAGCAATGCAGCTATTACTTTGCCACAAAGCAAAAAAACAATTTATACAGACGCCAATGGAGCATTTGCTTTTAGCTCAACCGATTCAGCAGTTAACGTAACCGTTAGTTCTGTTGGCTACGGCTCAAAGAAACTTTTTTTGAAAAATTCTGCGCCGCAAAATAAAATCATACTGCAGCCGCAGGAAGGGGCTTTGGAAACAGTAAGCCTGAACAGTGGCAAACAAAAGGGCGCTGCCAGGCGGGCAACACAGGTTATTGACAGTTCCTCTTTAGATGCAGTGCCTGCAGGCGGTTGGGCAGAATACCACAATTACCTGAACAATAACATTCAACTATCTGATGAGGCGAAGCAAAAAAATATACACGGCGAAGTAGAGCTAACGGTAAAACTGAAAGACAATGGCGATATATCTACGGTAAAAGTTGCCAAACCGCTTTGCGAAGAATGCGATGCTGAAGCCGTAAGGCTTGTGAAGGAAGGCCCAAAATGGGAAGTGAAGGGCAATAAAAAAACAAAGGCTAAGGTAAAAGTGAAGTTTTAGTATTATTCCCACCCGCTGGCAAGCACATCTGCAATATGAATAGTTTTAATAGGAAGCCCTTTATTTTGAATGCAGCCATCAATATGCATCAGGCAACTCATATCTGTTGAAACAATGTATTGTGCGTTGGTTGTTTTGGCATGGTTTATTTTTTGATCAGCCATTGCAACTGAAATAGCATCAAACTTTACAGCGAAAGTGCCGCCAAAGCCACAGCATGTTTCTGTTTCATTCATTTCTACTAACGTTAGCCCCTTTACATGGCTCAACAATTTTCTTGGCCCGTCTTTTATTTTGCACTCCCGTAGTGCGGCGCAACTGTCGTGATATGTAACTGTCGCATTAAATTCAGCGCCATAGTTTTCAATCCTGATTATATCCGTTAAAAACTCTGAAAATTCAAAGATGCGCTTTGAAATATTGTTTGCTTTATTTAATCCAACAGCGTCATTAAATAATTTGCTGTAATAGTTTTTTACAAAACCCACACAGCTTGCGCTTGGGCATACAATATATTCTGCCGGTTCAAAATCTTTTAAAAACTTGCTGCAAACTTCCTTCGACTCGTTCCAATAGCCCGCATTGAAAGCTGGCTGGCCACAACAGGTTTGATTGGCATTGTAAACAACATCACAGGAAGCTTTCTCCAATACTTTTACCATATTGAAACCAACCTGAGGATACAACTGGTCGATAAAACATGGTATGAAGATGTGAACCCTCAATTGTTTAATAGTTATTTGTTATTGAAAATGCGAATTGAATATTGCTTATTTTAATTGTATGCTATAACATCTTCAAGGCTGTAATAGCCGCTTCTTCGCCTTTGTGCCCATGCTTCCCTCCTATCCTCTCATCAGCCTGTTGCTGGTTGTCCACCGTAAGCACGCCAAAAATAGTTGGTACCGGCAGCACTAAATTAAGTTGCACAATGCCATCTGTTACGGCTTTGCACACATAATCAAAGTGTGGGGTATCGCCTCTTAAAACTACGCCCAATGCTATAAAAGCATGAGGCTTGTCATCGTTGTACTTATGCTGCTCCCAATATCTTTTTATGCCGAATGCAATTTCAAAAGCGCCTGGCACAGTAATTATCTTATAAGCAACGTTATTCGCTTCCAGTATTCTTTTGCAGCCTGCTTCCAGTTCGCCAACTGTATTGGCGTTCCATTCGGTACGCACAATAACAACACAGGCACCCTTTGGAATTTGGATGCCTGTAGTATTTAATAAGCTGTTAGAATTAGCTGACATATTTAACTGTTAGTTCAAAACCCCCAGCCTTGCCAGGTATTTGTCAACATCGTTAGCATGGCTGCTTTTGGGGTATTCGTCTTTTATTTTTTTGAATAGCTCAATTGCTTCCGAAGATTTATTGATGCTTTCGGCAAACAAGGCAGCCCTGAACAAAGCTTCCGGTGCCATAAACTCGTCTTTTGTATTTACACTGGCTGCTTTTTTGTAATAATCAAATGCTTCATCGTTTTTCTTTTGCTCAGCATATGCATCTCCCAGCAATGAATAAGCCGAAGCCTGTACCTGCGTGGCAGGAGTGGAAAAATCTTTCAGGTGCTTGATAGCATTGTTAAAATCTTTGCTGTGCAAATAGCAGGCGCCTGCTATAAAATGCGCCCTGTTGCCTGCTGATGTGCCGCCATAGTTTGAAATAACTTTCAGCACACCTCCGCTGATGCCGTTGCCGCCATTCAGTACCAGGTTAATTGAATCTTTATTAAAGTTCCCCTGCTGTGCCATTTTATCAAACAATTGCTCTGCCGGGAAAATCATATCGGCTGCTTTTGCTTCGTTAGGCTCTTTCACAAATTTGTTGTAGCCATACCAGCCCCCCACCAAAAGTATAAAGGCGCTGCCCACGTATATAATCGGCTTGCTGAACCTGGCCCAAAAATCTTTGGCTTTTTCAACCGCTTCATTTGTTTCAACAGCTTCCACTGTTACTTGCTTCTCTGACATTTTAAAAATTGAAAATTAAAAAATAAAAAATAAAAATTGAACTCAACCAACCAAAACATTAATCTGCAATGAATGGGTAATCCTGCTGCACATACACATCTTTCAACAGTTCATCATCGCTTGGCCAGGGGCTTTCTTCTGCAAACCTCACGCTTTCTTCCACCTGTAACCTTACCCTTTCATTCATTGCCTCAATATCTGCATCAGGCACTTTGAATTGTTTTTTCAATACGCCCAGTACATGGTCAATCGGGTCTCTTTGCTTGTACTCTTCCACCTCTTCTTTAGTGCGGTACTTCTGTGGGTCGCTCATGCTGTGCCCTTTGTAGCGGTATGTTTTTATTTCCAGCAAAGTGGGGCCGCCGCCTTCCCTTGCCCTTGTTACTGCCCTGCTCATGGCATTGTGCACATCTTCAGGGCTCATGCCATCCACGCTGTCGGCAGGCATATCGTAAGCATCGCCCAATTTATAAATATCCAGCACATTGCTTGTACGGGCCACCGATGTGCCCATTGCATACTGGTTGTTTTCGCAAATAAAAATTACCGGCAGCTTCCATGTCATTGCCATATTGAATGTTTCATGCAGCATGCCCTGCCTTGCAGCGCCATCTCCAAAAAAAGTAACCGACACATTTTTAGTGCCCTTGTATTTTTCAGCAAAAGCCAGCCCTGCGCCAGTGCCTATTTGTGCCCCCACAATACCGTGCCCGCCAAAAAAGCCAACATCCACGCCAAACAAGTGCATGCTCCCACCTTTGCCCTTGCTGCACCCTGTTGCTTTGCCATACAGTTCGGCCATGCTGGCATTGGGCGTTACACCCTTAGCAATTGCCAGCGCATGGCAGCGGTAAGCGGTAATGAACTTGTCTTCTGGCTGGGTTGCTGTCATACAGCCTGCTGCTACTGCCTCCTGCCCGATATACAAATGGCAAAAGCCCCTGATTTTTTGCATTCCATACAACTGGCCTGTTTTTTCTTCGAACCGGCGCAACAAAAGCATTAGTTCGTACCAGTACAGGTAGGTTTCTTTTGAAAACTTTGTAGCCAAGGTTTTGATTTTTTAGGCGGCAAAGATAAGGGAGAATAAGTGAAATTATAATAGGAAAAAAGGCTGTGGAAAAGGAGTATTTCAAAGGATAAAAGGGCTAAATGCCTGCCGGGTTGCTGCGCCTTGTTTTTGGCTACGATTGCGCAAGCACACCTGAATATTCCGCAACTCTGTTATCTTGCAACCAATGCCATTCATTTCAAAAATTACTATCACCCAATTTAAAAACTACGATTTTGCCTCTTTCGATTTTCCGGAAAGGGTCACTGGCATTTGCGGCCTTAATGGCAAAGGCAAAACCAACCTGCTTGATGCTATTTACTATTTGTGTTTTGCTAAAAGTTATTTCACTAAAAACGATTTGCTCAACACGCAATCAGGCAAAGATGGCTTCCGGCTGGAGGCCAAAGAAGAGAACCATTCTATTGTTTGCATCAACCGTGGGGCTGGCAAAAAAGAACTTTATGTAGACGGCGTTGGCTACACAAAGCTTTCGGAGCATGTGGGCCGTTTCCCGGCAGTGATGATTGCGCCCGATGATGTGGAACTGATAACAGGCGCCAGCGAAGAGCGCCGCCGCTATCTTGACACCTTGCTTAGCCAGATAGATGCTGTTTACCTGCGCCAACTGATTGTTTACAACAAAGTATTGCAGCAACGCAACAGTTTATTAAAGCGCTTTGCTGAAACAGGCACTACAGACTGGCCATTGCTGGAAACAATAGATGAACAATTGATAGCACCGGGCAACTATATCCACCAGAAAAGGAAAGAGCTAACAGCAACCGCCATCCCATTAGTAAACAAATTTTATTTGCAAATAGCCGGCAGGGATGAAATGGCTGTTTTGCAATACGAAAGCCAGTTGAACGAAACCGATTTTTATTCATTGCTTAATGTGTGCAGGCAAAAAGATTTTTTATTGCAGCGGAGCAATGGCGGTATACACAAAGACGAAATTAGCATAACACTTAATGGCCAGCCCTTTAAAAACACCGCTTCGCAGGGGCAGCGCAAAAGCCTGCTGTTTGCCTTAAAACTGGCTGAGTTTGAAATTTTGAAAACATACAAAGGCTCTCCGCCCCTGCTGTTGCTTGATGATATTTTTGAAAAATTAGACAGCAACCGGATGCAGCAACTGCTGCACTGGGTTTGCATGGAAAACACTGGCCAGGCCTTTATTACAGATACCCACCTTACCCGCCTGCAACAGGCACTCGCCGCCTTCGGCACCGCTTTTCATGTAGTAGAACTATGACAGCTTGTAGTATAAATTCTACAAAACGGGTGTCAAATCACGTTAAAAAAAAGGGTGTTTTAACGGTTTTTTTTCTCGTTTTTTTTGTAAATTTTTGTATTGCGTTTTTAGAAAACAAAACTTAAAATATTACAGCCCTTGATTCCACAGAAAAAAGATATTAAAGCATTTGTTTTATTATCTGCCCAACAACGAGTGTGTTAATTAAAAAGGCATGGTGGGTTTTTAAAGCGGGATAAACAGGACAGTCCTCTTAAGGGCAACCAGTTGCCCACCTGCCTTTTTTCTTATTCGGGCTGCAGCCCCCAATCTTTCCCTTTGTCAGTTGCAGGCACGCCTTCGGTTAGCCATTTAGGCGGTTTTTCCCCTTTCAGTTGCCAATCAAAAAATTGCTGCTCCCTTATTTGAATGTCCTTTCGGTTTTTCCTTTCTAAAAGGTTATGAGCTTCGTTATTATAATTGAGCATCCATACAGGCTTGCCCAATCTTCTTAATGCGGTAAACAATTCGATGCCCTGGTACCACGGCACAGCGCCGTCGGCATCATTGTGCATTATTACTAATGGCGTTTGTACTTTGTTCAAATGGAACAACGGCGAATTTTCAATGTACAATTGCGGTTTCTCCCAAAGCGTTGCACCAATACGGCTCTGTTGTTTTTCGTATTGAAACTGGCGGTTCAACCCACTCTCCCATCGTATGCCCCCATAAGCGCTTGTCATATTAGCAACAGGCGCACCAGCCCATGCTGCTTTAAATAATTTTGTTTTAGTAATAAGATAAGCAACCTGGTAACCGCCCCAGCTTTGCCCTTGTATGCCAATTTTAGTACTGTCAACAAAACCTGCTTTTACCAATGCCCTTGCGCCACTGGCAACGTAATTGTATGCGCTGTTGCCGGGATGGCCAATGCTGTATTCAATATCTGGCACCAGCACAATATACCCACGGCTTACAAAAAAAGGGATATTCAAACGGCTTGGTGTGGGTGCCGGGCTTTGGTAGTTGTATAAATTGTCCGATAGTTTTTCGTAGAAGTAACAGATGAGCGGGTATTTTTTCTTTGGGGTGAAATCTTCTGGTTTATATACGATGCCTGTTGCTTCTTTCCCATTATAGGCTTTCCATTTAAAGAGTTCAGCAGTAAGCCAGTTGTAATCTTTTTGTTGTGGGTTGATGTTGGAGAGTTGTACTTCGTCTTCACCTGAAAGATCATGGAGATCAAAAAATAAATTGGGAGATGATGAATAAGTTTCTTTTATATAAACAAATAAAGAAGCGTCCTTAGCCTTTAAAATACCATTTACCGTATTTTTCTTTAAATCTGAATTAAGAATAAGATTAGCCGGTTCGCCAGTTAAACTACTTTCACCAATACTAAGCATACCATAATCTGATTCTTTTGTTTTGTTATTAAAGAGTTTAATTACCAACATTTTTCCGCCCTCAATAAACCTCTTTTGTTTATCAACATTAATATAACGGAAGGAAACATCTTTGTATAGTTTTTTAAATTCAGAATCTATAACTGTATAAGCATTGATTTTATTTAATGGATTTATTTGCCAGATGTTATATTTATCATAGACGTAAAAAAGGCTATCATTTTCTCCCCACCCCATCGTTCCATAAGGCGCAGCAAAATCAGGCACATCATTATCTTCTTCATACAATGGCACTTTTATTTTCCGTACTTGTATTTGGTATATCTAGCATCGTATCCATTTATAAACAGGATTACATTTATATCTTATTTTCCATGATTCTATTGTTGTATGGTATCCATCAACCAATACTTATGTATCTGAATAAAATAGAAAATTATAAATCAATCAATATATTTAGGATGCTACAAGTACTAATTACTGCAGTATCTACAGTATTGTTGGCAATGTATAACATAAAATATTCAATTATTATTGGATTTTTTTTAGGATTGCTTGTCGCAACATTTTACGTTCTCTCTTTTGTATCGCTTCATTTTAGTCTATCCTTGCTTAGACAAAAAATAGTAAAATTCGATCAGTTTCCTAAATTTGGTACCTGGTCATCATTATTGAATAATATTTCTAAAAACAGCATACCTATTTTGCTCATTAATTTTTTTTCGCCTATATGGGTTGGTTATTATAGTTATGCTACCAGATTGCTAAATGCACCTACCGGTATGTATATAAATGCCTTAAGTCAAGTGTATTATAAAACAGCAAGCGATGCCGATAATTCGACGCTCAAAATTCAAACGCGTAAATGGATACGATTCTCTTTTTTTTTAGCAATGGTTCCTTCTTTGATTTTATTGTTTTTTGGTGAAAATATATTTCAATGGTTGTTTAAGGATGAATGGATAGCTGCCGGAAAAGTTACTCAATATTTAGTAATGTGGTATTTTACAGGTGTAATAACCGGTCCGGTGTCTTTTATTTTAGATGTCAAACAAAAATTAAAATGGGAATTAAAATACAATATCATCATTTTTTTACTTCGTATGGTTGCTATAATGATAGGTGGATTATTGCAAGATTTTTATTTGTCTGTCCTCTTGTTTAGTTTGGTTGGAATTGTTATGAATGGTTATTTGTATTATTATATAGAATGGAAATTACTTCAACGTGATTAAGTTGGAACTAACATATCATCAGCAATATTATTGGAAGATTTCTGATAGTGTTTGTGTAATTGGTTATGGTTGTATTAACGATGATTTTTTAAATGTTGATGCCTTGTTCGATTGCTGGAAGCAATGTAATACGATGGAGGAAGGCATTGAGATACTGAAAAAATGTAGAGGTCATTTTGCAGTGGTAAAAAAAATACAGAACGAGTATTTGGTTGCGGTTGATGTTATCCGAACTTTTCCATTATTGATATATAAAGATTCTGATACTTTAATTATTACTGATAATCCTACCGTACACTCAGAAATTAATAAACATGCTTGGAGTGATTTTGAAAAAATATATTGTACGCAAGAAAATGAGACATTATATACTTCATTGATTCAGCTGCAAGGTGGCGAGTTCGTCATTATAGATCCGTTGAAGAAGGAAGTGCCGATACAAACATATTATAACCATTCAGATACTTCTAAAAACGAACCGGATACAAACGAATTAATAGCACTCGAACATCGATTAATAGAACAGATAAAAACGGTTTCTTTTAACAAAACCATTCTGGTTCCGTTGTCCGGTGGTTACGATTCGCGGTATTTGGTAGCATTGCTTAAAAAGCATGGAATCACAAATGTAGAATGTTTTACGTATGGCCGTAAAAATAGTTATGAAGTTACTATAGCTAGAAAT
>CAYRRL010000023.1:0-11416 GCA_964426665.1 uncultured Ferruginibacter sp.
ATAAAAAAATGTATGCTGCCGCAGGGTACAATGTAATTTACATGAGCATAGAAAGCGGCGAAGGCGTGGGGGAGGTAAAAGCTTTGCTGAAAGACAAAACGACTTTGCTCAGTGGCCATTCAGGGGTTGGCAAATCATCTTTTATAAATATCGTTTTCCCTGAGCTGCGGTTGCGTACCCAGGATGTGAGCGGGTGGAGCGGCAAAGGGCTTCACACAACCACTTTTGCAGAAATGTTTAACTTGTCTTTTGGTGGAAGGATAATTGATACACCGGGGATACGGGAGTTAGGCTTGGTGGATATTCCAAAAAAAGAATTGAGCCATTACTTTCCTGAAATGCGCCCCCTTATCAACGATTGCCAGTTCAACAACTGCCTTCACATAAATGAACCTGGTTGTGCCGTGAAAGCTGCGGTTGAAGATGGCAATATCCATCTGCAACGCTACATTAGCTATTGCAACATTCTTGAATCAATTGAGGAAAAAAAATGGTAATGCTTTGTCAATAAGCCCTTTTTTCTAAAAAATGGGCGAGCTCAAGCACCGCATTGTTTTCCTGCTGCAAATTCTTTTTGTGCTGGGGGAAAATAGACACTCCATTAAAAATATTGTACTGTAAAGTCAGCAACTGGTTTTTGTAGTGAAAGTCCCAGTCGAGGCTTTCAGCATCATCAACCTGATTTAGGAAACTTACCTGCAGTTCAACTGCAAGCGTGTCTGCAATGGCATAAAATTTTGAGATACCGCAGTTGTCGTCAATAACTGCTACAGTGTTGCCATGGGGAGTTTTCAAATGGTAGCACATAGTATTAGGGATTTAATGATTACGGATTAAAACAACCATCCCACACTTGCCTTTTACAACTTAATTGCCGCCTCTGTATTTGGCTTTCTTGCTTGCTTTCACTGCCTTTTCATCGCCGGCCAATATTTTCTCTGCGCCCACATTCCTGCCATCAGTAGGGCAGCCTTTTTTTTCTGTCTTCTCACTCTTCTTAAATAAAGAACAAGAGCCTAAAAAACATATACAAACAACAGCTATTAATATTTTTTTCATGACTCAAAAATAACCTTTTTATTCCTACGTTGCAATAGCCCTCTTAAATTTAAAACTCTTGTTATGCCCACCTTTTAGGGGGTTTGGGCAAACCAACTGCTGTACATCAAATAATTATCAGCAATACGGTTTATTTCCCCGCTTATCAGTTCCTGGCTAATGGTTTTTACCTTTTTAGCCGGCACGCCTGCATAAATGCTGCCTGCCTCCACCACAGTATTTTCAAGCACCACCGCGCCGGCGGCAATAATGGAATTGCTTCCCACATGGGCATTATCCATTACAATGGCACCCATACCCACCAGCACATTATCCTCTATAACGCATCCATGTACGATTGCATTGTGCCCAATGCTCACATTATTTCCAATAATTGCCCTGGTTTTTTCGTAAGTGCAGTGGATAACAGCCCCGTCCTGCACATTTACCTTGCTGCCCATGCGTATGCTGTTCACATCGCCCCTTATCACAGCATTAAACCATACGCTGCAATCGTTGCCCATTATTACATCGCCTACTATAGTAGCGTTGGGTGCAATAAAACAATTGTTGCCTGTTGTTGGCATTACGCCTTTTACCGGAAGTATTAATGGCATTTTTTTATTTTTGTTACAAGCTTAAGAATATACATTAGGCATTGTTGCGCCGCAGCCAATAGCTATCGGCTCTTTCACTTTTCCTTCTTTATTCTGCCAACAACATTTTTGCTTTTGTAAATACAAATTTATGCCTTTAATTTTTGAGCATTACCTGTTAAAGAAACATTAACTATCCCCATTTTGCACCGCATAACCTTGCCTGCCCGCCCGTTGGGCATCATCAAAAGAAATGGGCAAAACCCTGTGCCAGCAAGGCTTTGGGAAAAAAAGACAGAGCGTTAGCAATAAACAAAGCACTCTTAAATTGAAGCTTTGTGCAAAAGCAACACATCTACCTTTGCGTTATCAAAATGAAAATTAATCCGGCAGCGCTCAAAGATTAACCATCAAAAAAAGGAGGCGCATAAAAAATAACCCGCCACTTCATAAAGCTGAAAAAAGCTTTTACGAAGCCTGCTATGTGAGCCCAACGTTTGCAAAAAAATTACTGCTGTATGGAAGCAATTGCGAAAGCAGTTGGAGTAGAAATGTATTTCGTAACTATTAAAAATAAAAATTGAACACTATGACAAAGATCAAAAACACCGCAGTAGCACTTTCAGCGATTGTGTTATTTGCAGGAAGCAGTTTTGCCGGCACGGCAAACAAAACAACAGGCGGTATTTATTATGCAGCCGACGAGCCAATGGCGGAGCTTCTTTCGGTTAATTACTTAGGCGAAGATGCTGATTACCTCTTCTTTGAAGTATCGGTAAAAGCCGGCAGCAATAAAGCCGTTTCTTTCGAAGTAACCGACAGCAACGAGGGCGAAGAACTGTACAGCGCCACTTTCAGGGCGGACAAAAAACAAACCCTGAAGATTGAAAAAAGGCTGAACCAGGAATTGAACTTTAATGTAAAAGCCGGCAACAAAAGCTTTACAAAATCTTTTACTGTGTTACCAACCGTAAAGCTGGAAGTAGTTAAGAAATAACTTGCAAAAACTTCCACCTGATATGGTAACTGAAGCACCAACAAAAATTAAACACCCTGCTTTCCCTTCTGTGAAAACAAACCGGGAATATGCAGGGTGTTTTTAAAATGCAAGTATTAAGCAGCAGAAATAAATTTAACCAGGTACCTTTTTGCCACCGGCAGCAAGGTTTCTTCCACAGGAAAGCTCAATGAGGTTTCCAAAGCATACACTGCAGGGTTGGGCAAATCTGCTTTCATCTTTATCAACTCTGCCTTTATGTGTTCGTAAGTAGATGAAAAACTGCGGTGCCAGCAATCAACATAGTTTGTTTTGATGCCGCGGTATTTTGTATCCTGCTTTTCAAAAAATGTTAAGCGGTACTGGTAAATATGGGTGTCTTTCAAGTGGCCATTGTTCAAAAAGAAATAACCTTCTGAATTGTCAAGCGGCACCAGCCCCACCGGCTGTATGTTTATTTTCTCTTCCACAAATTCATAAATTTCTGTGCCATCATCAATGGTATTTTTCATTTTGCCTGTGGCATAATTAATAATGTCTTCAAGTTCCTTCATCAGTTCGCTGTCTTCGATTACCTGTTCGTAAAAAAGCGACAGTTTTTCCAGTTGCACTCCATTAAGCCTTTTGGGAAAATGGTTTTGCAAAAACTTTTTATTGTCCCTGAAGGAAACAATATTGTTGTAATGGAAAATAATGTCGGCCAACTGGGGATAGAGCTTGTTTTCTTTAAAGCCTTTGTTGATTTCCTGCAGGTAGCCAAGCAGGGTGTACTTCTTCAGTTCAAAGTCAATATAGCCTTCGGCAAACCAGGTGTCAGAAAGTGTTTTCATAATAGTAATTTTTACTGTACCTGAAATTAAGAAAACCAGTTTAAATATGGAACGTTTAATGTGGAATTTTATTGGCTTGAGCCCCACAAGCGGCTTCAGGCTCCTGGCGGCGGGACTTGGTATTATTTCAGTATTTTTATTTTTTGTAATCAAAACAAGTTGCTGCCATATATAAACAGGATTATTTAAACAATGAGCATGACAGCAGAACACCAGCGATTAGCAGTTAACAATAAAAAACCAATCCCACTGGAGCAATGGGGCCCTTACCTCAGCGAAAGGCAATGGGGCACAGTAAGGGAAGACTACAGCGATAATGGCGATGCATGGGGCTACCTCCCATTTAACCAATCGCACTTTCGTGCCTACCGCTGGGGCGAAGACGGGCTTGCCGGCATTTCAGACTATTTTCAAAATTTATGCTTTGCTGTTGCGCTGTGGAATGGCAAAGACAAAATATTAAAAGAGCGTTTGTTTGGGCTTGGCAACTATGATGGCAACCATGGCGAAGACGTAAAGGAGTTGTATTATTACGAGGACAATATCCCTACGCATTACTACATGGAGTATTTATACAAATACCCACAAAATGAATTCCCGTATGAAGATTTATTAATAAAAAACAGGGCCAAAAGCAAAGCAGAGCCTGAGTATGAAATTTTAGATACAGGCGTGTTTGGAAATGATGAATATTTTGATGTGAGGGTTACCTATGCCAAGCAAAACCCACAGGATATTTTTATAAAGATTGATATTACAAACAAAAGCAACAGCGAAGCTCCATTAACAGTGCTGCCAACATTATGGTTTTACAACAGGTGGGTATATACACCAGATTTGCCCAAGCCATCCATAAAACTGATTGACAAAACTTCAGTATGTGCAAAGCACAGCGCAATGGGCAATTACTATTTTTATTTTCAACCGGCCAACGACAGGCTGTTTACAGAAAATGAAACCAACTTTTTTAAATTCAACGGCACAGGCGATAAAAATGCATTTACGAAAGATTCCATCAACGATGCAATCATTTCAGGTGCTGGCCGGGCAAGGCTCCGCAATAAAAAAGAAGGCACTAAGTTTTCGCCGGTATATGAAATGCTTGTAAAAGGAGGCGAAACAAAAACTATTTATTGCAGGCTTACCAACAGCGAAGACAGCAAGCCATTTACCAATGGGTTCGAAAAAATATTTACTGTGCGAAAAGAAGAGGCAGATGCTTTTTACAATGCCATCCTTCCAACAGATATTCCAGGCGATTTAAAAAATATCCAGCGAAAAGCTTTATCGGGTTTGTTGTGGAGCAAGCAATATTACCATTATGATGTGGAGCGCTGGCTTACTACAAGCGATGGTATAACGCCTGTGAACATGGGCAAGCAAAAAGGCCGCAACAGCGACTGGACTCATTTGAAAAACCAGGATATAGTTGCCATGCCTGATAAATGGGAATACCCATGGTATGCAGCCTGGGACTTAGCTTTTCATTGTATTTCATTGGCAATGGTGGATGTAGTATTTGCAAAACACCAACTGCAATTGATGATGAGGGAGTGGTACATGAAGCCGGATGGGCAGTTGCCTGCGTACGAATGGAACTTTAGTGATGTGAACCCGCCTGTGCAGGCCTGGGCTGCTATGGAAATCTACCGCATAGAAAAAGAAACGCATGGCACAGGCGATATTGTTTTTTTGAAAAGGGTGTTTCAAAAACTGCTAATCAATTTTACCTGGTGGATAAACAGGAAAGACCGCAGCGGCAATAATATTTTTGAAGGCGGTTTCCTTGGGCTTGATAATATTGGCGTGTTCAACCGCAGCCACCACTTTACCGAAGGCATGCAATTGGAACAGGCAGACGGCACAAGCTGGATGGGCATGTATGCTCTTAATATGATGGACATGGCGCTGGAGATATCAAAACATGACATTGCATTTGAAGACAGCGCCACTAAATTTTTTGAGCATTTTGTATTGATAGCAGAAGCGCTCAACAGCCACACGATGTGGAATGATGAAGACAAGTTTTTTTACGATACGCTTTGTGTAGCCGGGCAGGAACCTTTGGCCCTGCGTATCCAAAGCATTGTTGGCCTTACCAGTTTGTTTGCAGTAAGCAACATCAGCAAAGAACAATTTGATGCAGTGCCGGATTTTTCCAAGCGGATTGAATGGTTTGAAAACTACCGCAAGGCAAATAATAAATTCTGGCCCAACGAAGAGCGTGGCAGCGATGAAGAAGTGCTGGTATCATTAGTGCCAAAAGAAAAGCTCATTTTTTTATTGCAAAGGCTGTTGCATGAAGATGAATTTTTATCCGATGGCGGTATCAGGGCATTATCAAAATACCATGAAGCAAACCCTTATTCTGTAACCATTGATGGCGAAACTTATAACATACAATACGACCCCGGAGATTCAACAAGCAATTTGTTTGGCGGCAACAGCAACTGGCGTGGGCCTGTGTGGATGCCGATAAATTATCTCATTATCCGTTCTATAAGAAAGTACGGCGAGTTTTATGGCGATAGCTTAAAAGTGGAATGCCCTGTTGGTTCAGGCAATGAGCTAAATCTTTTAGAAGTAGCTGAATTGCTTACACTGAGAGTAATAAGTTTGTTTGCAAAAGATGAAAAGGGCAACCGTAAATTGTATGGCACGTACAACGATTTTTACAAAAGGCCCGGCAACGAAGATTTGGTTTTGTTCTATGAATACTTCCATGGCGATAGCGGTGCAGGGCTTGGTGCCAGCCACCAAACAGGATGGACTTCGCTGGTGGCTGATTTAATTGGCGGAAAAGAAGTGGAGAATGATGAGTTTATGGAAGGCAGTGGCCATGAAGTGTTTTTGGAGGAAGATGAAGAATAGTTTTTGCAGCTGAATACCGCTATCTATTTCTTTTTATTGAGCGAAAGCAAATGATAGATTTCTCTTTCATTAAACAATTGCATTTCCCCCGGTTGTAAACCATCAATCGTACAGTTTTCAATTCTATGCCTTATCAATCTTAATGTAGGGAAACCAGCTGCCGCTGTCATTTTACGCACCTGCCTGTTTTTGCCTTCTGTTAGTTGTATTCTAATCCAGCTTGTTGGTATGCTTTTCCTGAAACGGACTGGCGGGTTTCTCGGCGGCACTATCGGTGCTTGCGTAAATATCGTTGCTTTGCATTTTTTTGTTTGGTGCTTCTTCCCATCAATTGAAATAGCAACGCCACGCTGCAAAAATTCTATTGCTTCTTTTGTTATGCTTCCATCCACCTGCACCCAATATTCCCTTTCATGTTCATGCAATGGGTTTAATAAGGCATGGTTTAGTTTCTTGTCGTTTGTAAGAATCAATAAGCCCTCGCTGTCATAATCCAGCCGGCCAACTGCGTATACATCATCAGGCACATCGAAAAAATTTTTCAATGTTTGCTTGCCGTCCTGCGATGTAAACTGGCTTAGTACATTGAATGGTTTGTAAATGGCGCAATAAAAATTCAAGTGAAGAATGTTTTGATGATGAAGCTGTAATTTATTTTTCGCCGCTTTACTAAAATAAGAAAGCCCAACTTTTCAGCTGAGCTTTATTATATGAATGGGTTAGTAAGTACCAGGAAATAAATTTCCCACCACAATATTAGAAATTATTTTTTCTATACAAAAAAAATATTCAAACTATTTTATTCACATTTTTATTTTGTTTGTGGATAATAGAAGCAGGAAATAACATCGCAATGAAACTATTTTAAACTGGTTGCAACTGCTGATAAAATAAAATTGGTGCAACAATGTTTTGGGTATTCTTTTAAAACTATTGCCAACACTGCATTTGAACGATGTTGATTTATAAAAAAGCAAAGACGGCATAATAGTTTTTTCATTTTGCAAACCCGGGGGGATTCAATTTATTGCCTGTAAAACCAGCATCATGCAAAGGCAAAAAAAAATTGCGGAGAGGCGGTTTTTCAAGGTTTTTATTGGCCCAAAACGATTTTGAAACATAAGAATCAAAGCCCATTACCTTTGTAAAAAAACAATTCAATGCAATTCCCTTCCCCTGTTTCTATCAAATGGATGGCAGAATTTATCAATGCAGAATTAATTGGCGATGATAGTTTGCAAGCTACCGGCATCAACGAAATACACCGTGTGGAAAATGGCGATTTGGTTTTTGTTGACCATCCAAAGTATTATGATAAGTGTATTAATAGCGCTGCTACATTTATCATCATAAATAAAAAAACTGATTTTCCACCAGGGAAAGCATTGCTTGTTACTGGCAACCCGTTTGAAGCGTATTGCAAAATTGTAAACCATTTCAATCCTTTCAACCCTTCACCAAAAATGATAAGCGATAGCGCAGTGATTGGCGAAGGCAGCTTTATTTATCCCAATGCATATATCGGGAACAATGTAACGATTGGCAACAACTGCATCATCCATCCAGCTGTTACAATTTTGGACAATTGCATTATCGGCAACAATGTGGTGATACAGGCAGGCACAGTTATTGGCAGTGATGCCTTTTATTACAACGGGAAAAAAGACCGTGAGCTTTGGTACAAAAAAATGCCGAGTGGCGGGCGTGTTATCATAAAAGACTTTGCAGAAATTGGCGCAAACTGCACTATTGACCGGGGCGTAAGCCATGATACCATTATTGGCGAAGGCACCAAGTTTGACAATATGGTGCATATTGGCCATGATACTGTGATTGGGAAAAATTGTTTGTTTGCTGCACAGGTAGTTGTAGGAGGGTGCTCCGAAATAAAAGACGGTGTAACACTTTGGGGGCAAGTGGCCATTAATAAAACATTGACAGTTGGTGAAAACGC
The DNA here is from genome assembly GCA_964426665.1 of uncultured Ferruginibacter sp. Taxonomy (GTDB): domain Bacteria; phylum Bacteroidota; class Bacteroidia; order Chitinophagales; family Chitinophagaceae; genus Ferruginibacter. The sequence goes on from CAYRRL010000023.1 coordinate 8,287, forward strand.
AACATTGCTGGGCCGCAGCGCTATTGCATCATCTATAGAAGGCAATAAAACTTATCTCGGTGCGCCTGCACAGGAAGTTGGCATTGCAAGAAGGGAGTTTGTATGGATAAAGAGGATACCTGAATTGTGGGAAAAAGTAATGGGGAAGTAATTTGCCAATTCGAAAACTAACTAATAAGCTATTGCCTCAAACTTCGAAAGCCCTAACCAGCAAATTATCGTATCAGCAGATTGGCTCATTCTATCTTAAAATCATATGGCAGCATGTCCGCCACTTTTTCCCAGCCCCAATAACCTGCTATTGCCAAATCATTCTGGTCATAGTAATAACCATTTTGCTCAATGCCTATTGCCTGTGTTGGGGGGAATGTAACAAGTGACAGTTCGAAATTTTTGGGAGTTTCGTCATTTGTATCAGTATAAGTTTTATCAGGCGCTTCGTTTTTATACAATATGGCTACTTGTGTTTGATTGGGGTTTATCTCCACTATTTGTGTGCTGTCGCTCTTTTCATAATTCAAAGCGCCATAAAAATCCAGGCCTTTGATAGCAGTGTCGCCCGTGCTGTTTTTCACTATAAATTGTATTTCAAACCCTTCTTCTTTTAATTGCCTGTTATAAACGCTCCGCATAAAATGAAGTATCGAGCCTTTGTATGCTGCAATGCGGTTTGCTTTCCATAAAGCTGCCTGTGCGGCATCTGTTGTTTGCATTTCTTCAAACAATGGATAGCCGGTGAATGTGCTTGTAACAGTATTGTAATCATGCGTAAAAGAATCAAGCGTATATTTTATAGTAAAGCCCAGTGCTTTGTTTTCTATTTGCAATGGCTCGTCTGCACGCACTTTCAAGCGGTTTCTTTTTTTAGAAAAATAAAATTTAAGCGCTTCTTTGTTTTTGATTGAGCAGTTGGCGCTGTTAGTTGTTTTTCCAATAAAATTTTCCATAAAAAAGCTGCCATACTTCTCAAGCCCGTCTTTTAATTCATTGCTTGATTTAATGGCTACTTCTTCCATTGACTTTACTTGCAGTTTCATTTCAATCACCATATTGCTGTCGGCAGCATCTGCTGTAGTAATCCTTTTGGCAGATGTTTCGTAACCGGCAAATGTGATGGCTAAATCATAGCCGCCGTTTGGCAGCCACAAAGTAAAAAGGCCTTCGCTGTTGGTGGCAGTGCCCATTGTAGTGTTTTGTGCAAATACGCTTGCTGCCTGCATCGGTGCTTTGGTATTGGCATCAATTACTTTTCCTTTTATTTTAAAATAGGCTGATGATTGTGCAATGGCTGCTGCAGAAACACAAACGGCAAATAAAAACAAAGCAGTTTTTTTCATTTGGCAATTGAATTTTAATGCATCCAAAAATACGTTAGCGGTTGTTAAGTTTTTGTTGCAATAGCTTGCAGGTATGTGCAATAGTTTCCTCAAGCGGCGTGTATGCAAAACCCGGCAAAAATTTTTTTAGTTTGCTGTTGTCGAAATGCACCTTGGCTAAAGCAGTCTTTGCTGTTTCTTTTGTTACCAATGGGTCTTTGCCGGAGAATATGCTTTTGATGGCCTCCAGCCGCCAAACAATTTTTGCAAGGAAGGGCGTTACTTTTTTATGCGGCGCTTTTTTGCCAAAAGCTTTTGCCATCATGCCAAACACATCTTTAAAAGTGCGGTCTTCTGCATTAATGATAAAGCGTTCGCTGCTGATATTGCTTTCCATTAGCTGAATCATCGCTTTGGCAACATCCCGTACATCCACAAAACCTGTTACGCCTTCAGCATACCAGGGAAATTCGTTGTACACTGTTTTAAACATTTGTGAGCTGCCTGTATTCCAGTCGCCATCGCCAAGAACCATAGTTGGGTTTACCATTACGGCATCCAGCCCTTCGGCAATGCCACGCCATACTTCCATTTCTGCCAGGTATTTGCTTTTGCCATAGTTGCTGTTGCTGGTTTCCTCAGTCCAGTTCATGCTTTCGTTTACAGCTTCGTTTTCCCTTATCCTTCCCAATGCGGCAACAGAACTTACATGCACTAATTTTTTTACGCCGGTATTTAACGCTGCATTCACCACGTTGGCAGTGCCTTCAATATTTATTTTAAATAATTCGTATTTGCGTGCCGGGTTAAATGTTACGATGGCAGCGCAATGATAAACTTGCTCAACCTTGTATTGCTGCATGATTTCTTCAAGCCCCTGCACATCCAGAATGTTGCATTGAGCCTGCTGCAGCAATGATGAGTTAAAAGAAGGGAGTGGTGTTTTGTTGTAAATAGCAATTACAGGCGTGCCTTTATTGAGCAACTGCTTTATCAGTTCTTTGCCAACCAAACCTGCGCCGCCTGTAACTAAAATCATTGTGTTGAAGAGTATTAGTTGATTAGGGCATTGATTTCCTGTTCCAATACAGGGATGTCTTTTACAATCACTTTCCAGATTGCATCATTATTAATGCTGTCATAAGGGGGTATAATTTTATTCCTCATATCAGCAATCAGCCTTGCATAAGAAACCGATATTGCCGGCTCAATAGATAATAATTTGTTTATTGCTTCGCCGATTATTCCTAACTCTCTTTCCATGGCTCTTTGCACAGTAAGGTTGCCGATATAATCTGAATAGTTTCTTTTTGAGGGAAGATGGAAATTAATTGCCTTAACGGAGGCCAGCACATCGTACAAATATTTTAATATGCTGGTGTTTTTATCCATATATCTTCATCTTGCTGGCATTGATTGATTGAAGGAGGTAAGGGTTTTTAATATCTTCCTCCCGTAAATGGTCAATTTCCCTGTTCAATATTTTTTTTAAGGAATAATAAAGTGAGAACCAATTTTCGCCTCTTTCTATTGGGCTGGTGTCATCATTAGAAGCAATCAAAAAATCAATATCGCTTTCATTGTTAAATGCGGGCGTGTTAAGGGAACCAAAAGTATAAGCAGACTTTACTTTGTTCTGCCTGAATAAAGCCTTAATTAAGTCAAGTTTATCTTTTGGAAGCATTGGCATATTCTCCTTTTTGTAAAAATAATCAATATTGATAAAACCCTTTCCCTGTTTTCCTGCCCAATTCCCCTTTTGCCACTTTGTCTATTTGTATTTGCGAGGGCTTAAACCTTTCCTCCTCATTGAA
>CAYRRL010000023.1:11440-14183 GCA_964426665.1 uncultured Ferruginibacter sp.
TTTAGAAACAGCCAGGTTTACATCCATGCCTATCAAGTCCATCAATTTAAACGGCCCCATTTTAAAACCGCTTGCTTCCATGATTGCATCAACGTTTTCTAATGCAGCAATTCCGCTTTCCACCATCTTCATTGCTTCAAGGTAATAATGCCTTGCCACACGGTTTACGATGAAGCCCGGGGCATCTTTGCACATTACCGGTGTTTTGTTCATCTGTTTACAAAGGTTATAAACTGCAATGGCTGTCTCTTCGCTGGTCTGGTTGCCTTTTACCACTTCCACCAATTTCATTATTGGCGCAGGGTTAAAAAAATGCATGCCAGCAACCCGTTCAGGATTGGCAATTTCTTTTTGTATATCTGAAATGGAAAGCGAAGAGGTATTGCTGGCAAATATGGCTTTATCAGAATTGATAGCAGCCAGTTGATTGAATATATTAACCTTGGTTTCTGTTTTTTCAACAATGGCTTCTATAAAAAAATCAGCCTTGCAATTATTGATATCGGTTACAAATTGCAAGCGCTGAGAAACCGCATTGCTTTCATCAGCAGTGATTTTTTGTTTCTCAACTAATGATTGCAAACTTTTTTGGATAGAGGCTTTTGCATTGCCCAGCACTTCATTATTAATATCGAATAACAAGGTATGGAAACCGCTTTGTGCAGCTACTTGTGCAATGCCGCTGCCCATAGTACCGGCACCAATTATACAAATAGTAGAAATGTTTTGAGGCATGAATTTATTTGCTGAATAGAAAAAAAAATGTAAAAGTGAGCCGATAGCTACCGGCTGGCACAACGATGCTCAATAAAGCTTATATGCTGGCCACAAAAAAATTAAACTGCTCCGGTAAATTGTTTCAAAAACCTCACATCGTTTTCGCTAAACAAGCGCAGGTCTTTTATCTGGTATTTCAGCATCGTAATCCTTTCAACACCCATGCCAAATGCAAAGCCGGTGTATTTATTGCTGTCGATGCCGCAGTTCTCCAATAAGTTGGGATGCACCATGCCGCAGCCTAATATTTCAACCCAGCCCGTGTACTTACAAACGTTGCAGCCTTTGCCGCCGCATATCAGGCAACTGATATCCATTTCGGCGCTTGGCTCGGTAAAAGGGAAATAGCTTGGGCGGAAACGGACTTTCACATTCTCCCCGAACATTTCTTTTACGAAGAAATACAAGGTTTGTTTTAAATCTGCGAACGAAACATTTTCTGCAATGTACAAGCCCTCCACCTGGTGAAAGAAACAATGCGCCCTTGCACTGATGGTTTCGTTTCGATATACTCTTCCTGGGCAAATGATGCGGATGGGCAATTTCCCTTTTTCCATTTCCCTCACCTGTACGCTGGATGTATGCGTACGCAAAATCCAATCGGGGTTTTGCGAAATGTAAAACGTATCCTGCATGTCACGGGCTGTATGGTTTTCCGGCATGTTGAGTGCGGTAAAGTTGTGCCAGTCGTCTTCTATTTCTGGCCCTTCTGCCACTGCAAACCCTAATCTTTGAAAAATGGAAACAATTTGGTTGCGAACCAAACTTATCGGGTGCCTTGTGCCAACAGGCAATGGGTCGCCGGGCAATGACAAATCCATTTCGCTTGCAGCGCTTTCCGTGCCGTTTGAAGCAGCAGCTTTCAGCTCTTCATATTTGGCTTCGGTAAAAAGTTTAAACTCATTCAGCACCAGGCCAAACTCTTTTCTTTTTTCTGCCGCTACATTTTTCATCTCGCCCATTACTTCTTTCACAAGCCCTTTGCTGCCCAAATATTTTATGCGGAACGCCTCTGCTTCTTCGCTTTTTTTTGCGATGTAATTTTTTATTTCGGCTTTGTATTCCTCAATCTTTTGTACCAGTGTTTCCATGCGGCAAAAGTAGTTTATTATTGAATATTTAATATTGAATATTGTGTTTGCTTGTTTTGCCTTTTTGCAAACTTGCCATCTTGCCATACTTGCCTTATCTTTCCCAAAACGATTGATATGTTCAAAAGCAAAATCGCCGGTATTGGCATGTACGTGCCGGAAAATGTGGTTACGAATAATGACTTGGCAAAGTACATGGATACATCTGATGAATGGATACAGGAACGCACCGGCATAAAGGAGCGCCGCTTTGCCCACCGCACTAAAGAAACTACCGCCACCATGGGCGTGGAAGCAGCAAAAATTGCAATAGATAGAGCTGGTATTACGGCACAGGATATTGACTTTGTCATTTTTGCCACGCTAAGCCCAGATTATTATTTCCCCGGCTGCGGCGTGTTGCTGCAGCGTGCCATGAAGATGAAAGAGATTGGGGCTTTGGATGTACGCAACCAGTGCAGCGGTTTTGTGTATGCCCTGTCTGTTGCCGACCAGTTTATAAAAACAGGCATGTATAAAAATATCCTTGTTGTTGGCAGTGAAAAACATTCTTTTGGGTTAGACTTCAGCACAAGGGGAAGAAATGTTTCTGTGATATTTGGCGATGGTGCTGGTGCAGTTGTATTGCAGCCAACTTCGGAAGAAGGAAGAGGAATATTAAGTACGCATTTACATAGCGATGGCGAGTGCGCTGAAATTTTAGCTATGTATAACCCCGGCACACATGCCAACCACTGGGTAGAAAACAAACTGGCCGATTTTGATGATGCGGAAATTGGCGAAATGTTTATGAGCAAAGACATGATTGATAAAGCACAGAACTTTCCTTACATGGATGGACCGGCGGTGTTTAAAAAAGCAGTGGTGAAATTCCC
>CAYRRL010000024.1:0-1822 GCA_964426665.1 uncultured Ferruginibacter sp.
AAGCCTGAGGCTGTACGGCACAGTTAATAACATTGCTGTTATTACCGGGTATTCTGGTTACGATCCTGAAGTAAGCACCCGTAACAGGGCAGGCCAATTGCCATCCCCTAATGTTGATTATTCAGCTTACCCAAGAAGCCGCAGTTTTATTTTTGGTGTCAATGCCTCATTTTAAAAATATTTGAAACGTATAATTAATTGCCTTTATGAATAAGAAAATTATTTCAAACTTTTTCCTGCTGATGATAATGGCCTCTCCATTGCTGTTAGTTACTGGCTGTAAAAAATACCTTACGGAAGAGCCGGAAACAGAATTTGTTACTTCTGATGCTTTCAGCAGTACTGAGAATGCCTTTAAAGTATTGATGGGCACCTATAACCAATTGGGGGGCGACCCCGGGTATGGCATACGCCTCAGCATTTACTACCCGCAAGGGTCAGACGAAAGCATGAACCCGTCTGAACAGAATGATGGCGGCAGGAGAAGCATGTCGAGGTACGAGCTTGATGCAGGCAATATAGAATTGAGCCGCCCTTATAAACAATTGTACAAAGGCATTGAAATTGCCAACCATTGTATTGAAAATATCCCCCTGATGGCTGCTTACAAAGGGGAGCAGGGCGATGCTAAACAAAAAGAAGCAAGGCGCATGTATGGCGAAGCGCTTACGCTGAGGGCGCAATTTTATTTGACACTTATCACTGTATGGGGCGATGTGGCTGCGCCCATGATACCGGCATATAAAAACACCGTTGAGTTCCCACAAAAAGAAGACAGGGATGCTGTATATGAAAAATTATTGCAGGATTTGGCCGTTGCAAAGGACCACTTGCCCTGGCGTGATGAAGTGGCAGCAGACGAAAGGATAACAAAAAGCGCTGCAATGGCATTGAGGGCAAAGATGGCAATGTTCCGTGCCGGCTGGTCTTTAAGAAGAAACCCCGTTCAAATGAGGCAGGGCTCTAACCCTCAAACTTATTATACCATTGCAAGAGACGAATGCAAAGCATTAATCGAATCAGGCAAGCATGCCCTGGCCCCTGATTTTAAAACCCTCTTTAAAGATTATGTATGTTCTGTACAAACGCCCATTGACCCTTATGGTGAAATCATTTTCCAGGTAGGCATGTCGGGTGGAAGCGGTACTGCTGACAGTAAAATGGGATATGCCAATGGGCCAAGGGCAATAAGTAGTAATGGAAGCAACTTAGGCAATGGTTTTGTACTAATACTCCCCACAGCATTTTATCAATTTGACTCAATTGATACAAGGAGGGATGTATCTGTTGCCCCTTATGATATCAATGCTGACGGGACACACAAAGGCGTAAGGCTTATCGAATTGAGAGACGGCAAATTCAGGCGTGACTGGATAAGGCCGGCAATTTCAGGGGATAATGTTGGGCAGTATTTTGGCGTAAACTGGCCACTTATCCGCTATGCAGATGTTTTATTAATGTACGCAGAAGCAGAAAATGAATTGAATGGCAGCCCTACTGCCGGCGCTATAGCGGCATTTGAAGCCGTAAGGAAAAGGGGCTTTAATGGAAACGAAGGTTTGATTGGTGCAACGCCAACATCACAAGCAGGCTTTTTTGAAGCTATTGTAAAAGAAAGGCTGCTTGAGTTTATGGGGGAAGGCTTGAGGAAATATGATTTAATAAGATGGAATATGCTGGCTGCAAAAATCCAGGAAACAAAAGACAACCTGGTTGCAATGGCGTCAAATGCCGTTGGCACTCCTTATGAACACCTGCCAAAGTTTATGTATTACTGGCAAAACTCAACTGCTGAAGGCGGGGCTCTTTGGGCAAATTCGCT
>CAYRRL010000024.1:1832-14092 GCA_964426665.1 uncultured Ferruginibacter sp.
GGAAAGCCCATCATCCAGCGGCGCTATCCCCGGCGCTACAAGGGTAAATTGGATAGGCACTTCATCTTCAAGCGACCCAAGAAGCCCGCTGATAGCAACAACCTATGCAAGGTATGCGATAGGCTTTACAGCAAATAAAAACGAATTGTTCCCAATTCACCAGTCTGATATCAGCAATGGCAAATTAACACAGGATTACGGATATTAATATACCCTCACCTTCATACAAACAACAATGTAAGGCTGCATGAAATATTGTGGCCTTATTTTTTTAAAACCAACGGGGAGGCACAACAATGGAAATTGAAAGCAAAAAAAACAATTTGTACAAAAGTACAGCAACTACTTTGTTGGCAATGGCTTTTTCAGGTTTGCTGCAGGCGCAGGACAGTAGCGGCCTTTTCGTTCAATTAAACAAAACGTCATTTTCCAAAGGCGATAGCATCATTATCGAAGCATCGCTGCCCAATTATAAAAGCTTTGCTAAAACAGCCACCCTGCAATTGTGGGCAGAAAATATAAAAACCGGCAGAAAATGGAAATTCCGGTACCCCTTAATCAACGGCTACATCAGTGCAAAATTGAAAATTGACAGCAGCCTGGGCGAAGGCACCTATGCTTTTAATTTTTTGCTGCAAAAAAGTTTTTTCTCCATTAACGGGCATGTGTCAAATGCCGGGAAAAAAGACAAGCAGCTTAATTATGCCATGATTTCGAAAAATAAACAAAGCATTTTAGACGTGGCTGCATTAAATGAGCAAAAAGATTTTTCCATCCGCAATTTGCTTTTTCAGGATTCTGCCTTTATTATTTTTTCGAGGCCTGGGCAAAAGAACAACGACCTGCTCATTGATATAAAAACGCCCCTTGATTCTTCCTTTGTACCGGTAGCTTCTGTTACAAAATTTATTGTTGTCGGTGATACTTCTTCTGCTTTAGCCCCCACGGATACATCAGCATACCATTTCAGCGCAACAGAAACACAATACAAAATCATTTTGCCGGAAGTAGTGCTGAAAACAAAGTCAAACAAGCGGCTGGAGGATTTTGACAACGAAAACAGCACGGGCAGTTTTGCTGGCGACGACGCAGTTGTGCTTGATGGGCTTACTTCTGATGAAATTGCCAATGCGCCAGACTTGTATTTGTACCTAACCAGGAAAATTGGCGGCTTGCGGGTGGATACGGACAATGAAACAGGCAACCGCACATTCATTTGGCGCAACCAGCCCACTCAAATTTACATCAACGAAATAAGGCTTGACGCAGAAACACCCCTTTGGATAAACCCGGCCGATGTGGCTATGATAAAAGTCTTTAGGCCAGGCACGGTGCTTATGGCCGATGCTTCTGCCGGCGGCGCCATCGCCATCTACACCAAAACCGGCGAGTACCGGCAATCCAATAACAGGAATTACAGTTTTTATATACTCGGCTACACAGGGCTTGAGAGTATTTGGAAATAATAATAGCCGGCAAAAACCGTTGCAATCGTTTGTTACCCGTATACAAAAAATTATCTGCAAAGTGATATAAGGCACACCCCTTTTTTCAGGCAGTTAACAAATAATTTTTGCGGCTTAAAAGCACTGTTTTCCCGGTTGCGATGACGGGAACGTTTGCATAAATAAACACCTGTGCAGAAGGTGTTTATCCGCCATTATAAGCGTAAAATTGTTAGAGAAAACGTGTAAAAGGCACACCGTAAAAACCACCGGCAGAAAAGGTGGTTTGTATTGTAGAAAACAGGCGCAAAAAAATAAGTATTAAGCTTTTAAAAACGTACCCGGAAGCGTTGCTAAAATATGGAAGTAAGATATCATAACAGTGCGAAGGAAACTGCAGCGATGGGCACCGATGAATTAAGGGCTGCTTTTTTGATGCAGCAGGTAATGGTGCAGGATGAAATAAAATTGTTGTACACACATTACGACCGTGTAATTATTGGGGGTGTAATGCCCATTTATAAAACTGTTTTGCTGCCAACACATGATGCGTTAAAAGCAAAGTTTTTTTTAGAAAGAAGGGAAATAGGCATTATCAATATTGGCGGCGACGGGGAAGTGATTGTGAACGGCAAACCTTATTTGTTGAGGAAACTGGATTGCCTGTATGTGGGAAAGGGGAATGAGAAAGTACAGTTTAAGACAGTAAAAAGAAAAGAGCCTGCAAAATTCTATTTGCTCTCGGCGCCCGCACACAAAGAAATAAGGGTGCAGTTGATGAAAAAGGAAAAAGCAGCGCCAGTTGAGTTAGGCAGCGTAGCTACCGCCAACCAGCGTACGATTTATAAATACATACATGCTGAGGGCTTGAAGAGTTGCCAGATAGTAATGGGATTAACGGTTTTAAGAGAAGGCAGTGTATGGAATACCATGCCAACGCATGTGCACGACAGAAGGATGGAAGCATACTTCTATTTTGATTTGGCCGAAAACCAAAAAATAATCCACCTGATGGGCCAGCCGGCAGAAACACGGCATTTGGTTGTAGGCAACGAACAGGCAATTGTTTCGCCGCCATGGAGCATACACAGCGGCTGCGGAACAGCAAACTACGGCTTTATCTGGGGAATGGCAGGAGAGAATTATGTGTACACAGATATGGACGCAGTAAACATTAATGATTTAAGATAACGGTTGCGCCGGGGCGCTTTTAATATTTGTGATTTGAAAAGACATTTTGCCATATTGATACTCATTGTGAGTGGCGTTGCTTTTTTTCAGCCTGATAAAAAGCCCACGCTCTTTTTGGCTGGCGACAGCACAATGGCAAACAAGCCGCTGGAAGAAAACCCTGAAAGGGGCTGGGGCATGTACCTGCCTTCTTACCTTACTTCCGATATCAATATCGAAAACCATGCAGTAAACGGCCGCAGCACCAAAAGCTTTATTGACCAGAAATTGTGGGAAGGGATAATGAGCAAATTGAAAGAAGGCGATTATGTGATGATACAGTTTGGGCACAACGACAGCAAAGTGGAAGACACAACACGGTATGCCCCAGCACAAACAGTTTATAAAACCAATTTAATCCGTTTTGTAAATGATGTGCGCTCAAAAGGCGCAACACCCATTTTAATTACGCCTGTAATGAGGAGGAAGTTTGACAGCACGGGTGTTTTTATTGACCAGCATGGCGATTACCCGGGCGTGGTAAGAGAGGTGGCAAAAACAATGAATGTTGAGTTGATTGATTTGCACCAAAGTTCAAAAGAAATGATTGTGAATGAAGGGGTGGAAAATTCAAAGCGATTCTTCCTTTTTATTCCTCCGAACCATTTTAAAAACTATAAAGAAAAAAAATCTGATGACAATACACATTTCAGCGATTTTGGCGCAGCATCTGTTGCATCGTTGGTGTGCAAAGCGATTAATGAACAAAATCTTTCGGTAAAAAAATATTTAAAGCCATCAGAGTTTAAACAAAAATATGCGTATGAATTGCCAAAGATTTACAAGCCGCATTTTAAACAGGATACTGTGAATGTAATGGGCTTTGGCGCAGTAGCCGATGGTTATACTTTGAATACAGTTGCTTTCAATGACGCTATTAATTCCTGTGAGAAAAACGGCGGAGGTGTTGTACTGATACCACGTGGTTCTTATGTTACCGGTCCTATTATCATGAAAAGCAATGTCAACCTCCACCTCAACCGTGGAGCGTTGGTAATTTTCAGTCCTGACTTTAATCAATATCCATTGGTGGTATCCTCCTTTGAAGGAGTGGATGCTGCCAGGTGCCAGTCGCCGGTGGTTGCGGAGAATTTGCAAAATATTGCAATTACCGGCGACGGCATTTTTGATGGCAACGGTTATTACTGGAGGCCATTGAAGAAAGGGAAAATGAGCGACAACGAATGGAAAAACCATTTGCAGAAATATGGCGGCGTGTTGACAGAGGATAAAAAGACATGGTACTCTTCTGAAAAAGCATTGAAGGGTTTAAAGGAAAATAACATCGGCAAATTAAAACCTGGCCAATCTGTTTCAGATTTTGAAAGCGTAAAAGATTTTCTGCGCCCTAATATGATACGCATTTACCAATGCAAAAATGTGTTGATTGAAAATGTAACCTTTCAAAACTCGCCGGCATGGACAACTCATTTAATGATGAGCGAGCATATTACTTTAAAAGGCGTGAAAGTAAAGAACCCATGGTTTGGCACCAATACAGATGCATTGGATTTGGAAAGTTGCAAAAATGCATTGGTTCAGGATTGTGTATTTGACACAGGCGACGACGGCATTTGCATTAAAAGCGGCCGTGATGAAGAAGGAAGGAAAAGGGGCATGCCAACAAAAAATGTGATTGTAAACAATTGCACAGTGTATCACTCTCATGGCGGTTTTGTGGTGGGCAGCGAAATGAGCGGCGGCGCCAATAATTTATTTGTAAGCAACTGCAATTTTATCGGCAGCGATATTGGGCTTCGCTTTAAAACAACCCGTGGCCGTGGCGGTGTTGTTGAGAATGTGTATGTGAACAATGTTGACATGAAAGACATCCCTGCGGAAGCAGTGTTGTTTGATATGTATTATGCGGCAAAAGACCCTGTGGCAATGAATGGGGAAAAGAAAGAACCGGCAAAAGTTGAATTTAAACCGGTTGATGAAACAACGCCACAGTTTAAAAATTTCTATTTCGCCAACATCACCTGCAACGGGGCTGAGAAAGGGATTTTTGTAAGAGGCATCCCTGAAATGCACATACAAAATGTAAATATTGAAAATGCAGTATTGCAGGCGGATGAAGGGATAGACATACAGGAGGCAACAGGGATTAGTTTGAAAAACATCAATTTGGTTACGAAGAATACAAACCCCGTTGTATATATTTTAAACAGCGATAAAATAAAATTAGACAATGTAAAGTATAAAGACAGTGCCGATGTGCTGCTGCAGGTGCAGGGCGGCCGTTCAAAAGACATTGCTTTCATCAACAGCAATGTAAATGGCGCAAAGAAAAAAGTAGCAGCGGATTTTGGCGCAACAGAAGCAATGGTAAGCTGGGCTGAACAAACAGAAGCAGCAAAGCCATCAAAAAAGAAAAAAAAGAAAAAGCAGGGGAATAAAATTGGTTAAGCGATAAGATGAAAAGAATTGCAGCAATAATTTTTTCCTGTGTATTGATACAAACAGCAACAGCGCAAAAGCTGCCGCTTAGCCAGCAGATGGCACAAACTGCAATGAACCTTTGGAAAGATTCATTTGCTTTAAAACCCGGCAAGCCTGCAAAGTGGAGTTACGACCAGGGAGTGATTTTAAAAGGCATCGAAGCAGTTTGGAAATTATATGGCGATGCAAAGTTCTTTGAGTATATACAGCGCAGCATGGATTTTTATGTGCAGGAAGATGGTTCAATAAGGGACTATAAAAGGGATGAGTTCAATATTGACCATCTCAATAATGGCAAGGTGGTGATGATGTTGTATGACATCACCGGCAAACCGAAGTACAAGAAAGCCATTGACTATATGCGTACGCAACTGGATGAACATCCCCGTACACATGAAGGCAGTTTTTGGCACAAAAAAATTTATCCCTGGCAGGTATGGTTGGACGGTTTGTATATGGGGCAACCTTTTTACGCAGAGTATGCCATGCATTACAAACAAGACAGCGCATTTGATGATATAGCAAAGCAGTTCATCTTAATTGAAAGGCATGCAAGGGATAAAAAAACTGGTTTATTGTACCATGGCTGGGATGAAAGCAAAGAGCAGGCATGGGCAAATAAAGAAACAGGATGTTCGCCAAACTTTTGGGCCAGGGCAATGGGCTGGTATGGCGTGGCAATGGTGGATGCACTGGATTATTTTCCGGCGAAACATCCCGGAAGAGATTCGATCATTGCAATACTCAACCGTTTTGTAAAAGCCATTGTAAAAGTGCAGGATGCAAAAAGCGGTGTTTGGTACGATGTGCTGGATATGCCTAATAAACCAAAGAATTACAAAGAGTCATCAGCATCATGCATGCTGGCATATACAATAGCAAAAGCAGTTCGTAAAGGGTATATACCTGCTTTGTATTCGGCGAATGCAAAGAAAGGGTATAACGGGATTATAAAAGAGTTCATTGAAGTTGATTCAACCGGGCAGACAAATTTGAAAGGGACTGTAACAGTTTCAGGGCTGGGGGGCAAGCCTTACCGTGATGGGAGCTTTGATTATTACATGAGCGAACCAGTGATAACCAACGACCCAAAAGGTATTGGTGCGTTTATTATGTGTGCCGCAGAAATGGAATTGGCTGCATTGCCAAAAGTTGGCAAGAATAAAAAAGCGGTGCTGGATTGCTGGTTCAATAATGAATGGAGGAAGAATGGTTATGGCGTGAATGTTCGCCGCCATTATACCTGGGATGATGCCGAGCAGGGCGGATTCAGTTTATTGGGAAGCATCTTTAATAACTATGCTGCCGCCACAACAAATTTGGAAGAAGCGCCAACGGCAAAAAATTTAAAAGGCGCTTCCGTGTATGTAATGGTTGACCCTGATGGTTGGAAAGACACAAAGCAACCCAACTATATGGATGAGAAAAGTGCGAAGGCAATTGCTGATTGGGTGAAACAGGGCGGCGTGTTGTTGATGATGGCAAACGACACATCAAATTGTGATTTGAAATATTTCAATACGCTGTCAGAAAAATTTGGGATTCATTTCTCTGATAAAAGCAGGAACATGGTGCAGGGCAAAGAATTTGAAACAGGGGCAGTTTATAATAATGCAGTAAACCCTGTTTTTAAGAAGACGAAGAAAATGTACCTGAAAGAAATAAGTGTGATAGAAACAAAAGCGCCTGCAAAGCCATTATTAAGCGAAGGCGCCGATGTAATAATGGCAACAGCGAAATATGGAAAGGGAACCGTGTTTGCAGTAGGCGACCCATGGTTGTACAATGAGTATTTGGATGGAAGAAAAATACCGTCGGCCTTTGAAAATTTTTCAGCGGCGAATGAATTAGTGCAATGGTTGCTTAAACAAGTGCCGGCGAAAAAATAAAATGATAAAAGGATTTTTAAATATTGCTTGCCAGCTTCTAATAATGTTGTTATTGTCAACAACAGCATTTGCAGAAAACGAAATTATTGTAGCACAGGATGGCAGCGGCAATTTTAAAAGCATACAGGAAGCAATTAACAGCTTGCCTGCTGAAGGGAAGGGGCAAAGAGTGATTGTGATAAAGAAGGGAACGTACAGGGAGAAGTTGTTTGTAGAAAAAAACTTCATCACCCTGCGTGGCGAAAACAGGGATGAGACAACCATCATCATCAGCGAAGCAAGGGAAATATTCCGCTGCAACAATAAGAATGATGATTGGGGCGTAGCAACGATTAATTTAAAAGGGAGCGATATCAATTTAGAGAACCTTTCTTACTAAGTATACTGTTAGTTTTTTTTGTGCAGCCGACACGGTGCCAAAAACAAAAACAGTGAAGCGGACGGGCCATCAAATGGCATTAAGATCTTTTACAACAACGAGGCTGAAAGTAATCAATTGCGTTTTCCGTGCAGGCGGCGGCGACACTGTGAGCCCATGGAATACAGACGATGGGATGTTTTATTTCAAAGACTGTATCATGGAAGGGCATGTGGATATGTACTGCCCACGTGGCTGGGCTTTGGCAGACCATTGTGAGTTTATCTGCCATAGTAAAGAAGCTGCCATTTGGCATGATGGCAGCAAGCACCAGGAATCAAAAACGGTGTTCTTTAATTGCAGGTTTACAGGCGATGAAGGTTTTAAACTTGGCCGCTGGCACAGGGATGCACAGTTTTATTTGTTTGACTGCAGCTTTTCAAAAGAGATGGCCGATGCAAACATTTATCAAAGGGTTGCAACACCGCCGAATGTGATTCAATGGGGGCAGCGGGTTTACTATTATAACTGCCACCGTGACGGCGGCGATTATGAATGGCACAAAAACAATTTGCCTTCATCAATCAGTATTAATGATATAAACGCAGCCTGGGCATTTGATTATAAATGGAAACCTGCTGATGTAAAGAATGTGCCGGGCGATGATGCGGTTGAAACAAAAAGCAAGTATGATACGGTAGCAGAAAATATGTTGCTGTACCAACGAAAGAATGGAGGCTGGCCAAAGCATTTTAATAAAACAAAAGTTGATTACCACCATACGCTTACAGCGGAAGAACTAAATGAATTAAAGAGCGGGTATGAAGCAAGCGTTGACGCAACGATAGACAACAGCGCAACAACCAAAGAGATAAGGTATTTGGCAAAAGCCTATAAGCGGAGCAACGACAAAAGATTTTTGAAAGCAGCAGAAAAGGGCATAGAGTATTTGCTTGATGCACAATACCCAAATGGCGGATGGCCGCAGTATTATCCGGACTTCACCAGTTACCGGAGTGAGATTACTTATAATGATAACGCCATGGTGAATGCACTGAATGTATTGCTGGATGTGCTGGAGAAGGATAATGATTTGGATGTGATAAACAGTTCTTATTATAAAGCTTGTGCATCGGCGGTAAAGCGTGGCATTAGTTGCATATTAAAAACACAGGTAAGGCAAAACAAAAAACTGACTGTGTGGTGTGCGCAATATGATGCCAAAACGTTGAAGCCGGCAAAAGCAAGGTCGTATGAGTTGCCATCGTTAAGCGGCGGCGAGTCGGTTGGGATACTCCGCTTTTTAATGAGAGTGTCTGCGGACAAAAAAATTATTGCAGCAGTGAAAGGCGGGATAGAATGGTTTAAAAAATCAAAAATTGAAGGGTACAAGTTTGAAGAAATAAAAACAGCAGAAGGAAGGGACAGAGTATTGACAGCAGAGCCGGGAAGTGTGATATGGGCAAGGTTTTACGACCTAAAAACAAACGAACCATTCTTTAGCGGGCGGGATGGGCAGCGAAAGAAAACCCTTGCCGAAATAGAAAAAGAAAGAAGGGTTGGCTATGCATGGTATGTAGATGCGCCAAAAAAATTAATTGAAGAAGATTATCCCAAATGGGAAGCGAAATACAAGTGAACAAGGAAGCAAACAGGCAATAAGCCAAAATTGCAAACAGAAAAAACAATAAATAAACTCCTAACTAATAAACCAATAGCTAATAAACCAGTAAACTAATAACTATGTTTCTATCAAAATACCATTTAAAAAACATTCATAGCGATAAGGTGATATTGCCTGACGAAGCAATGTTCCATTTGCCTGAACGTGTGCTGCAATTCGGCACCGGCAGCCTGCTGCGTGGGTTGCCCGATTATTTTATTGACAAAGCAAACCGCCAGGGCATTTTCAATGGCCGCATTGTTGTGGTTAAGTCAACAAACAAAGGCGATTCTGATGCTTTTGAAAAGCAAGACAGCCTGTACACACTTTGTGTAAGAGGTGTTGACAACGGGAAAAAAATAGAAGAGAATATTGTATGCTCTGCTATCAGCCGTGTATTGTCTGCAAGAAGCGAATGGCCTGCAGTGCTGGAGTGTGCACACAACCCTCAAATGCAAATTATCATCAGCAACACAACAGAAGTGGGCATACAGTTGGTGAATGAAGATATCCGCAACCACCCGCCGGTTTCTTTCCCTGCAAAATTGCTGGCATTTTTGCATGAGCGTTACCAGGCTTTTGACGGCAGCAAACAAAGCGGCATGGTGATTGTGCCAACAGAGCTGATAAACAACAATGGAAAGAAATTGGAATCAATTGTTTTGGACTTAGCTCATTTGAATGGCCTGGATGAAAACTTTATTGAATGGCTTGAAAACTGCAACCACTTCTGCAATTCGCTTGTGGACAGGATTGTGCCGGGCCCGGACAAACAAGTGCAGAGCGAAATGGAGAAAGAGCTTGGTGTGACAGATGAACTATTAATTGTGTCGGAACTTTACCGCCTGTGGGCAATTGAAGGCAACGGCAATGTTTCAAACATACTTACTTTTTCAAAAGCTGATGAAGGCGTGGTGATAACACCTGATATCAATTTGTTTAAAGAATTAAAACTAAGAATGCTGAATGCAACACATACACTGAGTTGCGGTGTTGCATTCCTTTCCGGTATTGATACGGTAAAAGAGGCAATGGAGAACAATGTAATGAGCCGCTTTATTTCCGAATTAATGATGCTGGAAATTTCGCCTGCTATCCCTTACAATGTTACGCCAGTGCAGGCAGAAGAGTTTGGCAATAAAGTGCTCGACCGTTTCAGGAACGCATTTATACAGCACCAATGGATAAGCATTACGCTTAACTATACACAAAAATTGCGGGCAAGGGCGGTACCGGTATTGTTGAGGTATTATGAAAAGTTCCATGCAGTGCCTGAAAATTTTGCTACAGGCTTTGCTGCGTACCTGTTGTTTATGAAAGCCACAAAGCAACAAGGCGACCAGTATTACGGCTCAATAAATGGAAAAGAATATTTAATCAATGATGAAAAAGCAAAGTACTATTTTGACTTGTGGAAGAAGTATGATGTGGCTGATTTGGTGAACATAGTATTGCAGGATACTGATTTGTGGGAAGCAGACCTTACAAAACTCAGCGGCTTCGAACAGGAAGTAACGGAGAAATTAAAAATGATGATAGCTGAAGGCTTGCCGGTTACGCTACAAACAAAAAAGGTTTTACAGTAGAAATAAAAATGAAAAGAAAGGTTTTAAAAGTAAACGAAGAAGACAATGTGCTGGTAGCGCTTACAGATTTATCAAAAGGCGAAACCATCTCTTACAATGGAAGCGAATATGTATTGCAGGATGATGTAAAAGCAAAACATAAATTCTTTACCCGGGATATGCAGCCCGGCGATAAAGTGATTATGTACGGGGTGCTGGTTGGCACTGCACAACAATTTATTCCTAAAGGCGGCTGGATGAATACAGGCAATGTAAAACATGCCGCAGCGCCTTACGAATACCGCAAGGTTGATTATAAATGGAATGCGCCTGATGTTTCCAAATTCAAAGGGAGAACCTTTAATGGCTACCATCGAAAAGATGGAAGCGTTGGCACTGCCAACTATTGGTTGTTTATACCTACTGTTTTTTGTGAGAACAGGAATTTGGATGTGATAAGGGAAGCATTGCACAACGAATTGGGCTATGCAGTTACAGACAAGTACAAACAATTTGCACATCATTTATTGGAAGCATATCAAAAAGGGCAAAATGTTGATGACATAAATATTTTTGATTTGCAACCAACAAAACACAACCGCCCATTTAAAAATGTGGATGGAATAAAATTTTTGAATCATCAGGGTGGTTGCGGCGGCATCAGGCAGGACGCAGCAGTGCTGAGTAAATTATTGGCGGCATATGCAAACCATCCAAACGTGGCAGGCGTAACAGTGCTGAGCCTGGGTTGCCAAAACTTGCAGGTGCAGGATTTTAAAAACGATTTAAAAACTGTAGCGCCAAATTTTGATAAACCATTATTAATTTTTGAACAACAGCAATCACAAAGCGAAGAGCAATTGATTGCTGATGCTATTAAGGAAACATACAAAGGGTTAATCGAAATAAACAAGATTGAACGAAAGCCAGCATCATTAGATAAATTAACGGTAGGTGTAAAATGCGGCGGCAGCGATGGCTTTAGCGGCATCTCGGCAAACCCTGCGGTTGGTTATTGCAGTGATTTGCTAGTAGCATTGGGCGCTAAAGTTTTATTGGCAGAATTCCCTGAACTATGCGGAGCGGAACAAAACTTAATTGACAGGACAAAAGACGAAGCCGCAGCCAAAAAGTTTATGCGGTTGATGAAGGCTTACAGCGATGCAGCAGAAGCAGCAGGCTCTGGCTTTCACATGAACCCATCTCCCGGAAATATAAAAGATGGATTGATTACCGATGCCATCAAAAGCAGCGGCGCTGCTAAAAAAGGCGGCACTTCACCAGTTGTTGATGTGTTGGATTATACGGAGCCAGCCACAAAACCGGGCTTGAATTTGGTTTGCACTCCCGGCAATGATGTGGAAGCAACAACAGGCAAAGCAGCAAGCGGCGCTACATTGATTTTGTTTACAACTGGCTTGGGCACCCCAACAGGAAACCCTGTTTGCCCAACCATCAAAGTATCCAGCAACAGCAATTTGACAAAGCGGATGAATGATATTATTGATATTGATACAGGGCCGGTGATTGAAGGCGACAAAACCATTGAACAAATGGGAGAAGATATTTTGGAGTATTGCATAAAAGCAGCCAGCGGTGAAGTAACCCCCAAAGCAGTTTTACTGAACCAGGATGATTTTATACCTTGGAAGAGAGGGGTGAGTTTAT
>CAYRRL010000025.1:0-488 GCA_964426665.1 uncultured Ferruginibacter sp.
CAAAGGCAGTTTGGCGCAGTAAGGCCAAGGAGCATCGGCTCTGACAAATATAAAATACCGGAGACATACGATAAGTATTTGGTATTGCAGCGTGACTATATCTTCCGCTGGAACTTTACACGTTCTATCAATTTTGATTTTACTGCCACCAATAATTCAAGGGTGGATGAGCCTTACGGCAGGCTTGACACAAAAGAAAAACGCGATACTGTATGGAGGCGTTTGTTAAATGGCGGAAGGAATACGCTGTATAACCATACAGCTAATATTTCTTACACATTGCCTACTACTAAATTCCCGTTAGTTGACTGGACCGCTGTAAACCTGAAATACCAGGCTGCATACAAATGGATTGGCGCTTCAAGGCTGGCGATAGAACTTGGCAATATTTTGGAAAACAGCCAAACAAAAGAAGCCACACTGCAACTTGATTTTACCAAGCTGTACAATAAGTTCAAATTCTTCCGTGCGCTTGACCAGCCACCCAG
>CAYRRL010000025.1:498-13701 GCA_964426665.1 uncultured Ferruginibacter sp.
GAAATTGGCGCTCGAGGGCATGTTCAATATGGGGAAAAAAGACGGCGTGTGGGTAAAAGAAATAAAGCGCCTGAAAACAAAAAAGATAAAAGACCCCAATGCCTTGCCAAACCTTGGGCTGCCATTAAGGATATTCGGCAAGTTGGCTTCAAGCATCAAACAGGCAAGCCTGTCTGTTTCTGAAACAGGCAATACACGCCTGCCCGGTTATATGGACAGCACGCAATACGTTGGGCAAAACTGGAACAGCATGCAGCCGGGCCTGGATTTTGTATTTGGTATGCAGCCTGATACCAGTTGGCTCAACAATGCAGCACGCAAGAAGCTGATATCAAGGGACTCAATGTTCAGCACTTTGTTCCAGCAAAGCTTTAACCAGCGTATTGCACTAACGGCGCAGATTGAGCCGGTAAGGGATTTGACTATTGCGCTCAACCTGAATAAAACATTCAGCAAATCGTACAGTGAGTTGTTTAAAGACACTACCGGCACTGGCAATAACTTTGGGCATCTTAGCCCTTACGCAGGCGGCAGTTTCGATATTAGTTTTATTGCCTTCAATACCATGTTTGGCAAATTCAACCCGAATGAGTTGCCTGAAACATTCCTCCGCTTCCAGGAAAACAGGAAAGTGATTTCACAAAGGCTGGGGCTTGCCAATAAGTATAACCAGCAAGGGGTAAACGGCGCTAATATCAACCCCGATGCAGAAGGCTATTATTATGGCTATGGCAAATATGCAACAGATGTATTGATACCGGCCTTTGTTGCTGCCTATACTAAAAAAGACCCTAACAAAGTGGCGCTTATTGACCAGCAGAATGAAAAGATTTCATCTAATCCGTTCAGCAAGTTTTTGCCCATGCCCAACTGGAAGGTTGACTATACCGGGCTGAGCAGGATAAAAGGGCTGGAGAAAATTTTCAGCAATGTTACTTTGTCGCATGGCTACACCGGGAGCCTTAGCATGAATGGTTTTAACTCTGCTTTGTTTTATGAAGACATTTTCAGGTACAGGTACCCGTCATTCTACGACAGCTCCAGCAAAAACTATGTGCCTTACTTCCTTATACCAAACATTACAATACAGGAACAGTTTGCACCGCTGTTTGGCGTTGACCTGATGTTTACTAACCAGTTGCAGGCAAAGGTGGAAATGACCAAACAGCGCACACTAAGCCTAAGCCTTATTGATTACCAGTTGAGCGAAACAAGGTCAACCGAGTTTTCTATTGGCGCCGGCTACCGCAAAAAGGGTTTAAAGTTCGGGTTTATGAAATTCCTGCCGGGCTTTTTAGGCGGCGGCAAAGACAAGGACAACAAACTTGACAATGAAATTAATTTCCGCCTTGACTTCAGGATAAGGGACAATGTAACGGTGAACAACCGCCTTGACCAGGAGGCTACACTGCCCACGAGTGGCAGCAAGGAAGTAACCATCAGCCCGAGCGTTGATTACTTTGTAAGCAGCCGTGTGAATGTAAAACTCTTTTTCGACCAGCGCAGGGTAACACCTTACATATCCAGCAGCCCGCCAACGGTGAATACCAGGGCTGGCGTACAGGTGAGGATATCGCTGGCGCAGTAATACATTTCAATAAAAATCTGCCACTAATATTGGGATTGGCTTTGGTGTTAGCAAAGGGTATTCATCAGCTTATTCTGGCTTAAGGAAAAGCCTTGAATTTATAATGATGTTTAATACAGGATACTTACACCTCCTAATAAAAACAAATTAATTTATTCCAATACATGAGAGAACAAAAATTCCTTGCCGGGCTTGGGACTATTCTTGTGTTTGCAGGAGGCTATTGCTTTAAGGCTTTATTGCAAAAGCCACAAAACGCTCATGTTGCAGATACAGTAAAAAAGCAAAATAAATTATTGCTGGCTATTGCTGGCGGTGTTTTAATTATGCTTGGCGCATGGTTAATAGTAAAGGCCTTTGCTTCCATATAAATAAAAACCCCTTCTATTGAGAAGGGGCTTAAACAACCATCTATGAGCAAAAAGAGAGTGTTTACTTTCTTACTTTCTTGAGCAACATTACATACCCACACAATTCTTTTTTCTTTTTGTTTACCTGTACAGGCCTGAAGGCAAAAAAGCCTGATGCCTGCGGTATATAGGCATAGCTGATAACATTGCCATCCACATCGCCCCACATTTTCTTTTGGTATACTACCTGTTTTTCCTCGCTGTCGTACATACGCACTTCATACAGCCTGGAAGTAACATCTCCAATAAACACAAACTGGTAATAGCTGCCCTCTGTAAGTGGCACCAGCACGGCCATTTCGTATTCGCTTTCCATCGCCATCGAGGCTTCCCTCACTATTATAAAGCCATCTTTTGCCATTGCCTGCTTTACGCTGTCGGCCTGTTTCATTATCAT
This sequence comes from uncultured Ferruginibacter sp., assembly GCA_964426665.1. GTDB lineage: Bacteria > Bacteroidota > Bacteroidia > Chitinophagales > Chitinophagaceae > Ferruginibacter. The sequence goes on from CAYRRL010000025.1 coordinate 2,894, forward strand.
TTCATTTTGGCAACTGGCCCTTCTTATCACAGGGTCTTGTGCGCTGGCAGCGGTTGCAAAAGCAACCAGCAAAATGGAGGAAAGCAGGATATTTTTCATGCCGGGGATTTGAATGATGTACTAAATAAACGGTTGGCAACAGGGGAAGGTTTGCCTTTCGGCTTTTACAAGGCAAAAAACGTACCGCCGGCCAGCATATACAACGGCAGAACGGGCGGTTTATTTTAAAAAAGGCATTTAAAAAATCCTGCTGGTGCCGGTATGGCAAAAACCGTTGCAATCCATATTTGTTTTACCTATACATTTGTGCCTGCAACCCATTAAACCGTTGCATATTGGCAACCAAATTATTTTGAAGTGTTAACTAAGACAAACAAGGCCACCGCAGCCGGGCTTTTGGTGGCGCTGGGCATTATCTACGGCGATATTGGAACCTCCCCGCTTTATGTTTTCAATGCCATTATAAACAGCAAAGAAGTAAATGAACTACTGATAGTAGGAGGCTTGTCATGTATTATCTGGACGCTTACGCTACAAACCACTTTCAAATACGTTATACTAACGCTAAAGGCAGACAACCGTGGGGAAGGCGGTATTTTTTCTCTGTATACATTAGTAAGGCGGCAAAAGAAATGGCTGGTAATACCTGCTATGCTGGGCGGCGCAGCGCTGCTGGCAGATGGGATGATTACCCCTCCAATTTCTGTTACCTCTGCAATTGAAGGGTTAAAACAAATTGATTCGTTTAAAGACATTGCACAACGGCAGGTTATCTACATTGTGCTTGGCATAATGGCATTATTGTTTTTCCTGCAAAGGTTTGGCTCTGCATCTATTGGCAAATTATTTGGCCCTGTAATGACGGTATGGTTTGCTATGCTGGCGGTATTCGGCATCATCCATATATCAGACGATCTTAGTGTTTTCAAAGCCTTCAACCCATATTATGCAGTTAAATTATTGACACAATACCCCAAGGGCTTTTGGATATTGGGTGCTGTATTCCTTTGTACCACTGGTGCCGAAGCATTATACAGCGACCTGGGCCACTGTGGCCGGGCTAACATCCGTTATTCATGGATATTTGTAAAAAGCTGTTTAATATTAAACTACCTCGGCCAGGGGGCGTGGCTCATGTCGCACCATACAGGCGAAATAATTTCAGATGAAATAATCAAAAGTGGCTTCAACCCATTTTATGGCTTAATGCCCGAAAGTTTCAGGCTGGCAGGTTTGGTAATTGCAACATTGGCAGCCATCATTGCCAGCCAGGCATTGATAAGCGGCTCCTTTACTTTAATTAGCGAAGCTACACGGCTAAATCTTTGGCCAAGAATGAAAATCAACTACCCATCAGAAGCTAAAGGCCAATTATTCATACCCGGCATTAATACATTGCTGTTTATTGGTTGCTGCACCATTGTATTATACTTTCAGTCTTCGAGCGCTATGGAAGCTGCCTATGGCCTGGCTATTACTTTATGCATGTTGTCAACCTCAGTTTTGTTCGCCAATTATTTAGTGTCGAAAAGAGTGGCGCCGGTGCTTATTTATATTTACCTCATAGTTTATATTGGGCTTGAAGTTTGTTTCCTTGTTGCCAACCTCGACAAATTCCCACACGGAGGTTTTATTGCTTTGATGGTGGGCGGCGCTTTGTTTGCCGTAATGTATGTATGGTTCAGGGCAAGAAAGATAAAGAACCGCTATGTGGAGTTTGTAAGGCTGGAAGAATACGTGCCCAAACTGGAAGAACTGAGCAGCGACCTTTCAGTGCCTAAATATGCCACGCATTTGGTGTATATGACAAGTGCCAATAACCCAAAGGAAATTGAGCATAAAATTATCTACTCAATATTAAGCGGCAAGCCCAAGCGTGCAGATATTTATTGGTTTGTGCATGTTGACACATTGGATGACCCATATACCTGTGAGTATGTGGTGGAGCATATCATCCCGAATGATATTATACGTGTGGAGTTCAGGCTGGGCTTCCGCATGGCGCCAAGGATAAACCTGATGTTTAAAAAAGTGGTGCAGGATTTAGTAGCTAATAAAGAAGTGAATATTACCAGCCGCTACGAAAGCCAGCAGCGCAACAATGTGGTTGGCGACTTCCAGTTTATTGTAATGGAAAAATACCTTTCCACCGACCATGAATTGCCATTTATCGAAAAGGTGATTATGCAACTTCATTTTTGGATAAAGGAAATATCGCTTAGCGAAGAAAGGGGCTTTGGCCTGCAGCAAAGCAACGTAGTGGTGGAGAAATACCCATTGATAGTAGCGCCATCAAGCAAGTTGAACCTGAAACGCATTTATGAAGACGAAGAAGCGGAATAATGCAAATGAAAAGTATTGATGCAAAAGAACTGCGCCGGTTAATTGAAAGCAATAAAAGCTTTCAATTGATAGATGTGAGGGAGCCCGATGAACACGAAGAGTTTAATATTGGAGGCGAGCTGATACCGCTTGGCGAAATAACATCGCATATTGGGGAAATACAAAAAGACAAACCTGTAGTTGTATATTGCCGCAAAGGCATCCGCAGCCAGTTTGCCATACAGAAGCTGCAGGAAAAATTCCCGTTTGAAAACTTATATAACCTTATTGGCGGGATAGAGGCATGGAGAAACGAACGTAAATTGCATGGGTTGAACGGATAAAAACACAGCAATCATGCCTAACCCATATCAAAAATCAGTGTAAATCCGCTTCATCCATGCTATCTGTGTTTCTATCATTCGCCCGAAATAATTATTGCCTATTTTCGTTTTGTTTCAAACCCCCCGGCGCATGTGCGGTATTGCAGGCTACATTTCTCTTGATAAACAATTTACGCAGCAACAATTAAAAGATGCTGCTGCGGCAATGCAGCACCGTGGGCCAGATGCAGACGGCTTCTATTTTTCGGAAAACAATATGGTTGGCCTTGCTCACCGCCGGCTTTCTATTATTGATTTATCTGCTGCTGCCAACCAGCCTATGTTTAGCGCCGACGGCAGGTATTGCATCGTATTCAATGGCGAAGTGTACAATTTTAACGAACTGAAACAGCAGTTGCATCGCAAAGGCGCTTTGCTTAAAACAACTTCTGACACAGAAGTAATATTGGAGCTGTTTGCACAAAAAGGCCCTGCATCTTTTGCAATGCTGAACGGTATGTTTGCATTTGCTATTTATGACAAAATAAAAAGCACTGTAACGATTGCCCGTGACCATGTGGGCATTAAGCCGTTGTTTTATTATGCTGATAAAAAGAATATTGTTTTTGCATCTGAACTAAAAGCCGTTAGGCAAGTGATCAGTGATAGGTTATCGGTTAACAACAATGCCATCCCTTATTTTTTGCATCTAGGTTTTATACCAGAGCCGTTAACTATTTATAATGATGTTTATAAATTCCCGTCGGCGCATTATGCTGTAATTGATTTGAATGCAAATTCAATTAAAGCACAGCCTGTTCCTTTTTGGAAATTGGAAGACAAAATTTCAACCGCTGCAATTAATGATGAAGCATCTGCAAAAAAAGAATTGAGTGCTTTGCTGGGCGATTCAGTTAAAAAACAATTGATAAGCGATGTGCCGATTGGCACTTTTTTAAGCGGCGGAATCGACAGCAGTTTAGTAACAGCTATTGCTGCTAAAGTTTCCGGCAGCGATAAACCCGATAGCCATCGGGTAAAAACTTTCAGCATTGCTATTGATGATGGCAAATACAATGAATCAAAATTTGCAAGCCAGGTATCTCAGTACTTGAAAACAGAACACCATGAATTTGCTGTTAAAGAAAAAGAGGTGATGGAGTTGGTTGATAAACTCATTCCAGCGTATGACGAGCCTTTTGCTGATTCGTCTGCCTTCCCCACAATGATGGTGAGCCGCCTGGCACGCAAGCATGTTACTGTGGCATTAAGTGGTGACGGCGGCGATGAATTGTTTCATGGCTATGGCATGTACCAATGGGCAAAGCGCCTGGCCAACCCATTAACGCCTGTTATTAAAGCGCCATTGTATGCAGCATCAAAACTAATGGGCAATAAATACAAGCGTGCAGGCAATTTGTATGATTATGCCGATAGCGAAAATATCGCCACGCATGTTTTTTCGCAGGAGCAATATTATTTTAAGGAAAATGAATTGCCTTCGCTGCTGGTAAATACAAAATTTGATTTTTCTTTTATTAATGCACAATTGCAGCTTGCAAGGGAGTTAACTGCAGCAGAAAAGCAATCGCTCTGGGATTTCAACCATTATTTAAAAGACGATTTGCTGGTAAAGGTTGACAGGGCAAGCATGCAATACGGTTTGGAAAGCCGTGTGCCATTGCTTGATTACCGGCTGGTGGAATTTGCTTATAATGTATCGCCTGCATTAAAAATACGGGGCGGCACAATGAAATATTTGCTTAAGCAAGTGCTGTATGATTATGTGCCGAAAGAAATTTTTGACAGGCCCAAATGGGGCTTTGCCATACCGCTGGCCAAATGGCTGCAAACCGATTTGAAATATTTGCTGGATAAATACACTTCGCAGGCAATGATTGAAAAGTATAATGTAGTGAATTATGATGCTGTGAAAAAACTGCGCCAACAATATCAAAATGGGAAAGATTATCTGTATAACAGGCTTTGGCTTATTATTGTATTGCACTGGTGGCTTGAAGAAAATAATTAATTCAAATATGATTCAGGGGCTGTAGCGCCCCGGCACAATAAGGAATGAAAAAAATCCTTTTTATATCTTATGATGGAATGACTGATCCATTGGGCCAAAGCCAGGTAATCCCATACCTGCAGGGGTTAAGCAAAAAAGGTTTCCACTTTTATTTGTTGAGTTGTGAAAAACCGGAAGCATATGAGAAGAACAAAGAAGCAGTAAGAAAAATGCTTTCTGGTTACAATATTGAATGGCACCCGATTAAATACACAAAGAAACCGCCGGTTTTATCTACCATAAAAGATATTCTCCATTTACGAAAGAAAGCAAAACAAATACATAATCAACATGCCATTGACATGGTGCATACAAGGCCAGGCATACCAGCTTTGATTGGCTTGATGATGAAGAAAAAATATGGCTTGAAGTTTTTGCATGACATACGGGAGTTTTATGCGGACAGCCGTGTTGAAGGGGGTATATGGAATATTAAAAACCCCCTGTTCCGGGGTATCTATAATTATTTTAAACAAAAAGAAAAAGAAGAATTGCAGTTGTGCGATGGCATTGTATGCTTAACATATGCGGCAGGAAAAATAACAATGGCTTTGCCGGAGTATAAAAAAGAAACGCCGCTGAAAGTAATCCCGTGCAGCGTTGATTTGGGTTTGTTTAACCCAAATAATATTTCAACTGAACAGCAGCAGCTAGTAAGGAGAGGGCTTGGCATAGGCGAAAACGATTTTATAGTCAGCTATCTTGGCTCTATCGGCGGCTGGTACATGACAAATGAGATGATGCGTTTTTGCAAGCTCTTGCTGGATAAAAAACCGAAGGCAAAATTTTTATTTATCTCGCCGCACCTGCATGATGTAATAGAAGCAGAAGCAGCAAAGCATGAGCTACCGGCAGAAAAAATTATTGTAAAGCAGGGCAGCCGGCATGAAGTGCCTTTGCTTTTATCATTGAGCAACTATTCATTATTCTTCATCAAGCCTTGTTATTCCAAATTATCTTCATCGCCTACAAAGCATGGCGAAATAATGGCCATGGGCATTCCTTTAATTACTAATAGTGGAGTGGGGGATGTAGGGGGGATTGTAGAGAAATATAAATCAGGATTTGTAGTGGATGAATTTAGCGATAAGGCCTTTGCTGGAGTGATTGATAAAATGGTTGAAAGAAATTTTTTTGATACAAATAATATCCGGAACGGCGCTGTTGAATGCTATTCGCTTGATAAAGCTGTTGATTTGTATGAAGAGGTTTATAATAAAGTTTTCTTACTGGGAAAATAGAAACACTGATATTATTGATTTTTGCCGGTGAAGCAGATAAAAACCAGTCCCATCAGTATCAACCTGCCCAATCAGGCGCTCCTGTCTTTTACTTCAATATTTCAGCCAGCTTGGCATCCAGCTCTTCCCCTCTTAAACTTGTTGCTAAAATTTTCCCTTGTGGGTCAACCAATACATTATAAGGGATTGCTTCAAACTGGTATGCATCCCTTGCTGCTGTTTCCCATTGTTTCAAATCGCTGATTTGTTTCCATGATAACCCATCCTGTTTTATCGCTTCAAGCCAGTCTTCTTTTTTCCTGTCAAGCGAAACACCGAGCACAGTAAAATTCTTATTGCTGTATTTGTTGTATGCTTTTGCCACATTTGGGTTTTCTGCACGGCATGGGCCGCACCAGCTTGCCCAAAAATCAACCAGCACATATTTGCCACGCAGGCTGCTAAGCGAAAACATCTTGCCCTCAGTATCGGGCATGGTTATCTCAGGTGCCATGTCGCCGGGCTGTGGAATATGTGCAGGCGGTGGCGGTGGCTGGCTGGCTTTTGTTTTTTGTTCATTCACAATAGCCGATACGGCAGTAATATTATTGTTGCCGGGGAACTTTTTTGAAAGTGAAGCTAAAGATTTTTCTATCCTGTCTCCCGGCGTGCCGGCAACATAGCCCAGTGCAAATATGGCCAGTGTGGGGCTGCTACAGGTATCTGCATAGGCAAACACATAATCCCTGAAAGCATTTTCCTTTGCCTGGTATTGTTTGCCTGCGTCATTCGTGGCTGCCGCTGTGTCGCCCTTTTTTTCATCAGCGCTTAGTTGCTGTTGCAAAGCATTAAGTTCTTCGCCCCGCTTGTTCGTTTCAGTTATAAAATTTTTCAGCGAAGCATTGGCAACCGAATTAATATTCACTGTTTTTATGCCAAGGTTGTTGATGTCGGCGGCAACAGACAATTTTTTGCTGTCGTTTATTACCAAAAAAACGGCATCGCTTTTTTCAAACCTCACACGGTACATGCCTTCCTGTGGAGCAATGGCACTTAACTCAAACTTGCCATTTTTGGCTTCAGCAGTATCAAGAGTTTCAGGCTCTTTATTGCCAAAATAAATTTCATCAAGAAATACTTTCTGTGCTGGCAAGTTTTTTATGTCGCCAGTAACAGAGAACTTATTTGCATCTTCCTTTTTGCCGCAGTTTGCCAACAGCCCTGCCAATAACACAATTCCAATAATTCTTTTCATCTGCAATTTTGATTTTTTGATTTTTAGCCTCCTAGCTTTTTTTGTGCCCTTACTTTTCCCCTCCCATGGTTATAATATCCCTGTCAAACAGGTACAACCCGCTCTTGTCGTCGCCAATTAATTCCAGTTTGTCATTGCATTCCCTTGCCAGCCTTTCTTCTTCCATTTGTTCCATCACATACCATTGCAAAAAGTTGTGCGTTGCATAGTCTTTTTCTTTCAAAGCCATATCCACAAGGTCGTTGATGCTGCTGCTTACGGCAAGCTCATGTTTCATCAGTTCTTCAAAGGCGCTTTTTAAAGAAACAAAAGTGAGTACAGGCTGTGCCAGCGCAGGTATTACTGCAAAGCCGCCACGTTCGTTAATATAATGAATGAGCTTAAGCATGTGCATGCGCTCTTCGTCACTGTGCTTAAAAAAGAATTGTGTTACGCCTTTTAACCCTGGCTGTATATCTGCCCAGCTTGCCATAGCTAAATAGGCTTGCGAACTTTGTGCTTCCATCAGCACCTGCCTGTTCAGCGCTTCCTGCATTGATTTAGATAACATGGTTATATGTTTTTATCGTTAAAAATAGTTTATCCCAATTTTTCTGCCAGCAATTTGTTTACAGCCTGCATATCAGCCTTGCCTTTGCTTGCTTTCTTTACTTCGCCGGCAAACAAACCAATCAAACCTTTTTTGCCTTTTTTATATTCGGCAACCTTGTCCGGCATTTTTGCAATCACTTCATCCACCCATGCGCTGATAGAATCGCCATCGCTTTCCTGCAATACATTTAATTCGGTAGCTATTTGCAAAGCATCCTTTTCAGGGTGCAATAACAATGCATTGTATATTTTGGTTGATGCAATGCTGAAATTTGTTTTGCCATCATCCACCAACTGAACAAGCTCTGCAATTTTTTTTGCTGATAATGGGAATTGGGCTATCTCAATATTATTTTCATTAAGGTAAGATTTTACTGGCCCCATCAGCCAATTTGAAACTGCTTTATAATTGCTGTTGTGTTTTATTGTTGTTTCAAAAAAATCAACCATTGGTTTATCACTGCAAATAAATTGTGCATCGTATGCAGGAAGGTTAAGGGCAGATTGGTATTTCTTTTCTAACTCTTCCGGCAGCGCAGGCAGCGATTGTTTAACCCCATTCAAATATTCATCCGTAATATTGAATGGCGTTAAGTCAGGGTCAGCAAAGTAGCGGTAATCATCTGCTTCTTCTTTGTTGCGCAATGAAAACGTTGTGTTGTTGTCAGCATCATAGCTTCTTGTTTCCTGTATAATTTTTTCGCCTGCTTCGGTAATCTTTATCAATCTTTCCAGTTCCACTTCAATGGCACGCTTTACATTGCGGATGCTGTTCAAATTTTTTACTTCCACCCTTGTGCCGAGTTTTTTTTCTCCTTTCAGGCGGATGGAAATGTTTGCGTCGCAACGCATGCTGCCTTCTTCCATGTTGCCATCGCATATGCCAATCCAGCGAACTAATTTTCTTAATACAGTTAAGTAAGCAAATGCTTCATCGCTGCTGTGCAAATCCGGTTCGCTTACAATTTCAAGCAGTGGCACACCGGCACGGTTTAAGTCAATAGCGGTAAAATTTTCGTCCACATCATGCAGGCTTTTGCCAGCATCTTCTTCAATGTGTATCCTGTTGAGGCGGATATTTCTTTCAATGCCGTCAACCTTTACAGGCACAACGCCGTCTTTACAAATAGGCGTTGTATGCTGGCTTATCTGGTAGCCTTTGGGCAGGTCGGGGTAAAAATAATTTTTGCGGGCAAAATAGTTGTGTTGTTCGATACTGCAATTCAATGCAAGGCCCAGCCGGATAGCAAATTCCACTGCCTGCTTATTCATCTTTGGCAAAGTGCCGGGGTGCGCCAAAGTAACCGGGCTTATGTGGGTATTGGGCTCGCCGCCAAATGCAGCGCTGTCGCCGCAAAACAGCTTGCTTTTTGTGAGCAACTGGGCATGCACTTCAAGCCCGATAACTGCCTCGTATTTGTTATTAATCATCAGGGGATAAAGGTAAATGTTTTGATAGAGCTGTTAATGCCCATCTTTTAATTGAAGCAACTGGAAAAAAAGCGGGTAAAAATCAGGGGATATGGATATAATTTATTTAATTTTATCTTTTTCGTTCCCGGGAAATAACTCTTCAATATTTATTTGACAAATCAACTGCTTTTTTGGCACATGTTACCAATAATGTTTGATTGCGTTGTGCTTTTTTAAAGGGTTTCGTTTTATATGATTCTGTAACCCTTAACCGCCTTAGAAAACACAGATTGTGTATCCTTTGTTTATTGGAATTGGGTAATAAAAGTGTGTTTTATGAAGAAGAAACTTTTAGTATTTATATGCTTAGGGCTTTTGTTTATTGGTAAAATAAATGCTCAGGTAATAGTATACAATTATACCGGTGCTGCACAAACATATACTGTGCCGGCAGGCGTTACCTCAATTAATGTATGGCTTTGGGGTGCTGGCGGTGCTGGTGGCGACCGCACTGGTGCCGGCAATGCCGGTGCTGGTGGGTCTGGTGCTTTTGTAAAAGGCACACTGGCTGTTACCCCTGGGCAGGTATTGCAAATTATTGTAGGCGGGCGGGGCACATATAGCACCACAAATGGAACGCATTCAGGCGGCTTTGGCGGCGGGGGCACAGCTTATCAAAATGCAGGCTCAGGCGGTGGCTATAGTGGGATATTTTTAACCTCAGTAAGTTTTGCAAATGCCCGTGCTATTGCAGGCGGTGGGGCAGGCGGTGGCTATGGAAGAGCAAGGAATTTTGGCGGCGCTGGGGGTGCTACAACAGGCACCAATGGTGCCGGTCTTGACGCAACCCATACGGGTGGCAGTGGCGGTACATTGGCAGCAGGTGGCGCCGGTGGTGCCGGCACTGGCACTACATCCGGCACTGCTGGTTCACAATTATTGGGAGGCACAGGTGGCAATGCTGGTGCCGGCACATATGGTGGCGCTGGCGGCGGTGGCGGTTACTATGGCGGTGGTGGTGGGTATGGCAGCAACCAGAGTGGAGCATCAGGCACCTGGGGTTCCGGCGGCGGCGGCGGGTCATCATATACAGGAGGCTTAACTGGTGTTACCAATACAGTTGGCGCTTCTAATAATGCCGGTGGTGCCAATAACCCGCCGGGAAATGCTGAATCGAATTATAATGGAACTGCCGGAGTGGGAGGTGCAGGCGATGGCAGCAATGGCGGGCATGGGCTGGTGGTTATTAATGCAACACCAGATTGCTCCGGAAGCCCTGTAATTACGAGTGTAAACATCAGTGCAACAACAGGTGCCCCTAATTCAGCCATTACACTTTCAGCAGTAATTCCCAATGCTGGCGGGCTTACTTATCAATGGCAATCTGCCCCTGCTATCGGTGGCCCGTGGACGAATATTCCAGGTGCTACATCTAATCCGTCAACTGTGTATGCACCGGCAACTTTGGCTACAGCTACTTATTACCGTTTGGTGCTTACCTGTACTATTTCTGGCTTATCAACTAATTCTTCCTCTACTTTATTATTTACAACCAATTCGGCCTGCAACCCAACCATGGCAGGAAACGCCACTTATATTAATTCTGTTTCCAC
>CAYRRL010000026.1:0-7901 GCA_964426665.1 uncultured Ferruginibacter sp.
GCAAGAGCAATGGAATACATGCCGGGGCTTAACCTTTCAGTTTTTGTGTTGAAAGTATATCTATAAGTACCGGCTTTTTTATACTGGCTTACCAATACTTTTATTCTTTTCCCTGCCAAGTCAAATACATCAAGGCTTGCATTTCCTTCTGTTGCAATAGTGTATTCTATAATTGTATTGCCAGATGAAGGGTTAGGATAAACTTTTATTGCAGCCTTTTTATCAGCAACAATGTTTTTTGTTTTGGCTGCAGGCCTTGCTGCAGCAACAGTTACATTAAAAGTATCAGCAATGCAATTTGCGCCATCGTTTACAATATATGTAGTACTGGAAACTGGAGAAACGGTAATTGATCTTGTAGTGGCGCCGCCGGCCCAATTATAATTTCCAACCCATGATGCTGTTAATGTTGCTGAAGCCCCTGGTGTAATTGAAATATTTTTTTTCAGGCTCACGTCCTTTTCAATAGTGAACTTGTCCCTCACCACGCCATCAGCACATACCCATTTAGCATCAAGCCTGTTAGCTTCCACTTCCAGCAACAATGAGCCGCCGTTTGACACATTGGAATAATACATAGCCGCATGAGGGTAAGATGCCTGCGTGGCACTGCTTAATTGGCCTGCTGAACCTGCAACAACATATACAGCCCCATCATATGATGAAGCGTTGTTTTTTACATAAGGGCAGGAGGACGCAGAGCCATCGTATTTGCCGCTTGACTGGCTTACATTCATAGCAGTGGTAAAAGATGCTTCATTACCGTAATGGCCCTTTAATAATTTGCTCCTTTCATAACCATGGCTGTGGCCACACAATACCAAATCAACTTTATACCGTTCCAGTATTTTCAAAAGATTAGTACGGATGTTTGCCAATTCGGTTTCTGTGTCAGAGTTATGCGATGTAAGCGTATAAGGCGCATGGTGCCAGTAAGCTACGGTCCATTTTTGTGTATTGGCTGCAAGGTCCTGTTTCAGCCACACCACTTGCGGCCCCAATGTATCATACAACCTGTACGTGTTGCCTTCTTTCCCATAAGAGTCAAGCGAAATAAAATGGATGTTGCCATAATTAAATGAATAAAACTCCTCTTTGTTTGAAGCTACGCCTCCAGCCTGTGCAGTTTTCGGCATAGTGAAGATATCATAGTAAGCAATGGCATGGTCATTCATCCTTGTTGCATTGCTTGCATATTCATGGTTGCCCGGTGAAGGCCAAAGAACTGTTTGCTTCAATAGTTTGTCTTTATAAATATCAAAAAACTTGGTTTGGTATTCTGCATCTGTTCCGTTGTCATAAGCATTGTCGCCAAGCAGCAACCATACATCTGTGTAGTTAGAGCCTAAATAATTAAGGTATTGGTCTCTTACATTTTTTTGGTTAGTGGAGTTGTTGCCGCAATCCCCGTTCACCCACACACGTGTTTTCTTTTCTGTGCCAACAACAGGTGCTGTAATAAAAAAGTTGTTTGCATCGCCCTGTAATAGTTGCGATGATGAACCAATGGAATAAAAATATTTTGTATTAGGTGCAAGCCCTGTCAGCTGTATTTCATGTTCGGTAACCGGCGTTGCATTGCTTGCAACAGATGTAAGTGCCGATGCTGAGAGCCCATAGTTAACTTTAGTATCGTTAGCAATATCTGTGCGCCAGCGGATAATAACACTCGTTGGCGTGCCAACTTGAAGATAAGGGCCTCTTTTTAATACTGGCATGGCCGGGGCGTTTCCCTTTAGTTCCAAATCAAAGCTTAAGTCAGAGCTTGTGCGGCTGCTTTGGTGTATTTCAACAGCTATTACGTTGGTACCTGTGATAAATGTGCCGGCTGGAAGTGTTGCTATTTGCCAAGTGCCGCCATCATCGCTGGCAGCAGCAGAAGCAACAGTTGTATAACTAACAGTGCCGGTTGGCATATTGTTCCTGTATCTTTCAGTGCCGTTTACGTACACAATTATTCCATCATCTCTTTTTACATTCAAAGCAAAGCTTCCATAAGAAGCGGCATTAGTTACAGAAACCGTTTTCCTGAAATAGGTAGTAACATACCTTGCATTTGCATTGCCACCATAGCCCACAACCGTTGCTTCGTCTCCATCGCCATAGCCAAGTTGTGCATTGCCAGAAGCCCACGAAGCATCGTTAAAGCCAGGCGCTGTCCATGCAGCGCCCTGGTTGCTGCCATTGTCAAGGTATTTCCATGATGAGCCTGCAGCAACTAAAGTTCCTGCTGGAACAGCCGTTGCCGTAAGCGCAAGATCAAAACTCAAATCAGAACTATTAGCAGCATTCTGGTGTATCTCAACTGCGATTGTATTTGACCCTGTTGCAAAAGCGCTGGCAGGTATTGTTGCTGTTTGCCAGTTGGCGCCATCATCGCTGGCAGATGCAGATGCAAGTGTTGTGTAGCCAATTGTGCCTGTTGGCATGTTGTTCCTATAACGCTCCACGCCATTTACATACAATACTATTCCATCATCACGTTTCACAGTTAGTGCATAGCTGCTGTATTGTGAAGCATCTGCGATAGAAATTGTTTTTCTGAAATACGTGGTGGTATATTTTGCATTGGCATTGCTGCCATAGCTTACTATTGTAGCTTCGTCGCCTTCGCCATAGCCAAGTTGCGCATTGCCCAACGCCCATGCAGCATCATTGAAGGCTGTGGCTGTCCATGCAGTGCCCTGGTTGGTGCCATTGTCAAGGTATTTCCATGATGAGCCTGCTGCTACTAATGTTGTTTGAGAAAAAGCAGCATTTAAAAAAAGCATGGCAAAAAAAAGCGTTGGAATTCTTTTGTAAGGATAGCCCATAAAAAAAATGATTTTGATTTTTTTGAATCAGGTATTGAGCTTTTAACAGGGCCGGAGAAGCGGCAATCTTTGGGAAATTGTTTTTAAGAGGTACGGTTGGCTGCAACTTGCCAACTAAAGTAACCAAAAAAGACGGACTTTCGGTATCTAAAGCTATAAATTTACTGTGCAAAAAGCGCTTCAGGTAAGGGCTATAGTTTTATCTCTTCGTCGCTTTCATCAAAAAACCTGAACTCGGTTAAATGGTAAGCAGAGTTAGAAACGACTTTTATTTTTTGTTTGTACTTCCAGCTCCAGCGCCTGCGCTTTGAAATCCATCCGCTGGTAAGGTAGGTATACAGGATTGGGGGAACCATTATTGTAAGCCCTTTGTGCTTTTGCATTATCAGGTAACTCAGGTTCTTTTCTATTTCGTCTTCTAATATTAGCGTGGATGATATTTTCCCTGTCCCATTACAGCTTGGGCAAATTTCAGCCGTATTGATGTTCATCTCCGGCTTCATGCGCTGGCGGGTAATTTGCATCAAACCAAATTTGCTTATAGGCAATACAGCATGTTTGGCCCTGTCTGTCCGCATGAATTGTTCCATTGCATCCACCAGTTTCTTTTTGTTCTCTGGCAGTTTCATATCAATGAAATCAATTACGATAATGCCGCCTAAATCCCTCAACCTTAATTGGCGGGCCACTTCTTCCGCAGCTTCCAGGTTTGTTTCCATGGCATTTTGCTCCTGGTTGTTGCTTACGCTTTTGTAGCCGCTGTTCACATCAATTACATGCAATGCTTCAGTATGCTCAATAATAAGGTAGGCGCCGCTTGGCAGGTTTACCGTTTTGCCAAACGAAGCCTTCACTTGTTTGGTTACGCCAAAGCTGTCGAAGATGGGTGCGCCATTATTATAATAAGTAACGATGTCTGCTTTTTCAGGGGCAATCCTCTGTATATAAGTTTTGGTGTCAGCAAAAATATTACGGTCGTTCACCACTATGCGGTTAAAATCTTCATTAAGCAAATCACGGAGCATGCTTGTGGTTTTGCCCTGTTCGCTCAATATTTTTGATGGTGGCACAGCGCCTGTTAAATTAGACTGGATAGTTTTCCATGTATGAACAAGGGCTGCCAGGTCTTCCTGCAGTTCTGCTGTCTGCTTGCCTTCTGCGGCTGTACGCACTATTACACCAAAGTTTTTTGGCTTAATGGCTTCAATGATTTTTTGCAGCCTCTTCCTTTCGTCGCCCGAATGGATTTTGCGGCTTACTGCAACAATATCATTAAATGGGGTAATTACTACAAACCTGCCGGGCAAAGAAATTTCACAACTAAGCCTTGGCCCTTTTGCAGCAATCGGCTCTTTAAGGATTTGCACCAAAACGTTTGGCCTGCCATTCAATACTTCGGCAATCTTTCCTGTTTTTACAATCTCAGGTTCTACCGTAAACTTACCAAAGTCAAAACCGCCTTCGGTTTTATCGTTGATGGCAATATTGGTGAATTTGAGGAGGGAGCGGATGTAAGGGCTCAGGTCGGTATAGTGCAGGAATGCGTCTTTTTCAAAACCGACATCTACAAAAGCAGCATTAAGCCCGGGGATAAGTTTTTTTACTTTCCCCAGGTACAAGTCGCCAACTGCAAAACTGGCATCAGCTTTTTCGTTGTGCAGTTCAACCAGTTTTTTATCTTCCATCAGGGCAATTTCCACACCCTGCGATGCTGCATTTATAATTAACTCTTTCGTCAAGCAATTCACATTTTAAGAAACATAGCCTCATATAAGGTTTTGCAGTATGCAGTAAAATACCGTGTGTACGGCACTGGCATACTGAAAACAGGTACCGGCCCAGCGGGCCGGCACTAAAAGAAATAAAATTATTTCTTCTTATGACGGTTCTTTCTCAAACGCTTTTTACGCTTATGTGTTGCGATTTTATGACGTTTTCTTTTTTTACCACAAGGCATAACCAAGTATTTTTATTTGTGAAAAAATGATTTTTATTAAAACAGAAACTACTGTTTCCGCTTATTTTAATTCTTTTATCCTTTCGTCAATTTCCCTGCTGTAATCGGGGTTGTTCACCATCTTTTTGCTTATTTCAAACCATTTAATGGCGTTTTGCCTGTCACCTTTGCCTGCATAAGCTTCGGCCAGCCAAGAAATTGCTTCTTTGTTATTGGGCTGATTTCCCACCACACGCTGCAGCCTGTCAATCGCTCTGTCGTATTGGGTTGAAAGAACGCCCCCAATACCGAGAACCATTTGTGCCTGCATATTCATCGAGTCCCTTTTTACCACATCCCTCAGCATCATCACCCCCTTCATGGTTTCATCAGCATTGCCAGCCATTCCTTTCCCAAAAACATAACATGCACCCAAATCAACCTTCAAAGAATCATTGCCGGGGTTTAGCGCTATTGCCTTTTCAAAAAGCCCAATAGCCTGTTCCGCTTTCCAGCCCCGTTTTTCGGGATTTGGCTCGTCCCTTGTTTCTGCCAAAATTTGACGGGCTGCGAAGGTGAGGTTTTTTTCAGAATTTACCAACATTGCCGCTTTGGAAATATAAAAAACATATAGCTCGTGATTACCAAGGCTGTCGTGCCAAAAACTGGCCAGTTGGCTGTATGCTTTCTCCTGCTGGCTTTTTACATCCCCCCGGGAAATGCTATGTTCCAGCTCATTTACATAATTAGCCTGGGAAACAGTAAGGTTTTCTTTTGACTCTTGCAGGAGCCTGTCAATATTAAAGGCGGGTTTGGCATTAGCATCGGCTGGCGGCGCTTCTTTTTTGCCAACCGTTTTGCCAAAAAACCATATTAGCCCTAATAGCACAATGCCAGACAAAGAAAGAATTAATTGCTGTTTTTTCACTGGAAAAAAATAAGGCTGCAAAAGTAGATTTTTCTTTGCAGCCTTTAGCTATAACAAAAGTATTTTGTTAATCTTCCATTGATGGGGCTGCATTTTCATCCATTTTTTTATTCTTTACTTCCTGCACAAATTCCTTAGCGGGCTTAAAGGCAGGTATATAGTGCTCAGGGATTTCCACAGCAATATTTTTTTTGATATTCCTGCCTATTTTAGCTGCTCTTTTCTTGGTAATAAAGCTGCCAAACCCACGTATGTAAATATTTTCTCCGCTAATGAGTGAGCGCTTTATTTCTTTAAACATTGTTTCCAAAGTAACCATAACATCCACTTTGGGTATGCCGGTTTTATCAGATATTTCTGCAATCAGGTCTGCTTTTCTCATAACTAAAGGTTTAAATTCAACAGTAAAATAATACAATATTTTGTAAAAAACAATATTATGGGCTGATTATCAGCTAAATATTATTGCACGTTATGTGGATATGCTAAGTTATAGGAGCAATAGCTGATATTTGTTTTGATGAAAGGCACAACCAAAGAACAATATTTTGTTTCCCGGCTTTTAAATTGGAATGAAAAGCAAAATACCCGGCAAATGCCGTGGAAAGGCGAAAAAGACCCCTACAAAATTTGGCTTAGTGAAATTATTTTGCAGCAAACAAGGGTGGAGCAGGGGCTGTCATATTACAACCGCTTTTTAAAAGCATTCCCTACTGTAAAGCATTTGGCCAAAGCAAAGGAAGTACAGGTGTTTAAATTGTGGGAAGGGCTTGGCTACTATACCCGTTGCAAAAACTTAATTGCCACAGCAAAAAATATTGCCAATAAACTGAACGGCAAATTCCCAGACAAATACGAAGATATTTTAGCGCTTAAAGGTATTGGCCCGTATACGGCTGCAGCTATTGGCTCATTTGCGTTTAATATCCCCAAAGCCGTTGTTGATGGCAATGTGTTCCGAGTGCTGGCCAGGTATTTTGGCATTGGCACACCTATTGACAGCATTGATGGGAAAAAAGAATTCTCAGTTCTTGCGGATGGGTTACTTGAAAAAAACAAACCAGGTATTTATAATCAGGCATTAATGGATTTTGGCGCTGTTGTTTGCAAGCCGCAATCGCCGCTGTGCAATAGTTGCCCTCTCAATAAAAAGTGCATGGCCTTTATCAGCAATAAAGTAAATGAACTACCCTTAAAGGGAAAATCAATTGCTAAAAAAACAAGGTGGTTTTATTATCTCATTCTCGAATACCAAGGCAAATATTATATCCGGAAAAGAGCGCCAAAAGACATTTGGGAGAACCTCTATGAATTTGTGTTGGTTGAAAAAAGCAGGCATTTGCCCATAAATGAACTGCTGGCATCGGGTGAAATGAAAACCGTTGCCGGTAAAAGCAAGCTGGAAATTGAATCTGTTTCAAGGCAGTACAAGCAGGTGCTTACGCACCAGGTTATTTTGGGCCAATTCATTAAGGCAAAAACTAATCAGCAGTTAAAAATAAAAGGTTTTGAACTGGCAGGTAAAAAAGAATTGGCCGGCTTGCCGTTCCCAAAATTTATCAACCAATATTTACAGGATAAAACAGTACCTTTAAATTTGTTATAGCACAAGACGAAATAATTCTAAACAGAAAAATTATGAGAGGCGTAAACAGGGTAATGCTGATTGGCAATTTGGGCAAAGACCCGGATATGCAATTCCTTGAAGGGAATATTGCCGTGGCAAAATTTTCACTGGCAACAACAGAAACGTATAAAGACAGGAGCGGCAAACTGATTTCGCAAACAGAATGGCATACTGTAGTGCTGTGGCGTGGGTTGGCAGAACTTGCTCAAAAATATTTGCATAAAGGGAGTTTGGTTTATATAGAAGGCCGCCTGAAAACCCGTAGTTGGGAAGACAAAGAAGGCAATAAAAAATTTGCAACAGAAATAGTGGGCGACAACTTAATAATGCTTGATAAAAGGACTGATGGCGCCGGGCATGTAGGCGGAATAGAAGGCGAAGGCGATATAAGCCATGATAACCCGCCGCCGCATACAGAGGAGGGCACAGAACGCCTCCCTTTCTAAAAGCTTTTTTCGCCATTGGTTTTTACTATTGGTGCTTAAAAATATTGTTTACTAAAACCAACTGTTTTGGACTATCATTCGGTTACGCATTTTTCAGGCATTTTTTCAATCCATTTCCTGGCAATAAACACAGCGGCTTCGGCTGTGCTGA
>CAYRRL010000026.1:7911-13588 GCA_964426665.1 uncultured Ferruginibacter sp.
CTGATATTTTTAGCTGTATTATTATTTGTTATTTCATTTTTGGTAGCTGGGTCTGAGGTCGCTTTTTTCTCTCTTACCTATAAAGACATAAACATGCTTAAAACAAAGCAGCAGCCTGCTTTCCGCAGGATAGTTTCTTTGCTTGAAGAGCCAAAGATGCTGCTTGCTTCTATGCTTATAAGCAACAGTTTTGTCAATATCGGCATTATTCTTATCGCAAATATTTTGCTTGATGGCTGGCTCGAATCTTTTCATTTAAGTTTTTGGGCCAGCTTTTTAATAAAAGTTGTTTCGGTTACTTTTCTAATTGTGTTGTTTGGCGAAGTGCTGCCGAAAGTATGGGCCACTAACCATAAAATTTGGTTTGCCGCCACAGCATCTGTTGTTATTGAATTGTTGCACGGGCTTTGCTCAAGGCTGGGCATAAGTGCCTGGCTTGTATCCCTAAGCAACAGGATAGAGAGAAAATTTTCTCAAGGCAATACATCTATGCTTGATGATAAGCAACTGGATTATGCCATTGACCTTTTGCCGGAGCATGAAGCAACAATGGAAGAAAAACAAATCCTGAAAGGGATAAGAAAATTCAGCGACACGCCGGTAAAGCAAGTAATGCGTACCCGGCTCGACGTTAGCGGCATTGCTTCCAGCAGCAGCTTTGATGATGTGGTAAAGAAAATCGAAGAGCTTCATTACTCACGGCTGCCCGTGTACAAAAACAACCTTGACGAAGTGGAAGGCATGCTGCACACAAAAGATTTGCTGCCGCATGTAAACAATAGCACGGCTTACAATTTTGACTGGCACAGCCTGATACGCCCTGCTTATTTTGTGCATGAACAAAAATTGATTGAAGACTTGCTGCAGGAATTCAGGAACAAGAGAATACATTTTGCAGTGGTGGTGGACGAGTTTGGCGGCACATCAGGCATTGTAACCCTGGAAGATATTATGGAAGAAATCATTGGCGATATACAGGATGAATTTGACGATGAACAAAGCGCCAATAAAAAGATAGACGACTATAACTACATTTTTGAAGGCAAAACGATGATAAATGATGTGTGCAAACTAATGGGGCTGCCTGCAGACACTTTTGAAAAAGTTAGGGGGGATAGCGATTCATTAGCGGGCCTTGTATTGGAAATTGCCGGTGAATTCCCACAAATAAATGAAGAAGTTCCAAGCGGCGATTTTATATTTGTTCCTTTGGAAATAAACAAAAACAGGATTGATAAAGTAAAGGTTATTATCAAGCTGAGGGAAATAAAAGAAGAAGAATAATGAATAATAAAGTTTCTGAGTTAAAACTTAGTACTAAGTACCCGCCACTAAGATTGTTTTTTATAATTTTAACAGCCCTTGCTTTTTCCTGCAACTCCCCTTACGTCTCTAAAAAAAGAGGCTACTTTCAAATTGATTTGCCGCAGCACAGTTACCAAAAATTTGACAAAGAAGGCTTTCCATACAGTTTTGAATACCCTGTTTATGGGGAAATAATACAAGACAGTACTTATTTTGACAGCACGCCTGAAAACCCATATTGGATAAACGTTGATTTCCCAAAATATGGGGGGCGGATTTTTTTGAGTTATAAACAAGTGGGCGGCAAGGCTGCTATGAAGGTAAAAGCACCTGATGGAAAATACAAAGATTCTTTTGCAGTGAATGACTTTGACAGGATGGTGGCAGATGCATTCAAGCTTACTAACAAAAACGATGTTGTGTCAACATCAATAAAAGAAACTGTAATCAAGACACCTAACAATATAAATGGCATATTTTTTAAAGTAGGCGGCAACGCTGCCACTGCCATGCAGTTTTTCTTAAGCGACACAACAAAGAACTTTATCCGTGGCGCCCTTTATTTTAATACCACGCCCAATTCCGATTCAATAAAACCTGTGCAGGATTTTTTACAGGCCGATATAGAACATCTTATCAATACATTTAAATGGAAATAAAAAGAGGGTTGCGCTTTTAGCAACCCTCTTTCTGTAAAACATAGCTTATTAATTCCTTATAGGCCTGTTGTTCCTTAACCCCTTTTTCATTTGCCTTTGCTGCAATGCCCTTATCAAAACCTTTCTGAAGTTCCTTTCCGAATTAAACAACCGGTTCATCCGTTGCTGGTTGCCCAATACTTTTGTAAACTGGTCTTTGTATTTTTTCCTTATATCAAGCACCCTTTGCTCGCTATCCAATATATCATCGTTGCCGCTTTTGCTTTCCCTGATAGCCACTGCCATTTCTTTTTCGTACTGGTTGTACACAGGCCAAAATTTTTGTGCTTCATCAGGTGTAAGGTCAAGTTCTTTTGTAATAAAGGCAGCCTTTAATGCTTGTATGTCATGCTGCTTCTTTTCAGAAGCATCGGGCGCAGTCGCATCCTGCGCCGTAGCTGCGATGCCTGAGCACACCAGGGATAATATCAGGTAAATTTTTTTCATTGCTTGCTATTAATTATTTGTATTGATTCCGTCTAAAAATTTATCTAATGCTTCTTCATCAGTAAAATATTCCTCCTGGCTTGGCAATGTATTTTCATCAATGCCGGAAGCTAATGAAGCCACATCTGATTCGCTGCCGTTTTTCTCTAAATATTTAATGATGTCTTCTTCGTTCAGGTTATTCAATGCTTCTTCAAATTTCATTTCATCTTTTGCAAGCTGGGCAACCGCCGGCTCTATAGGTTCAATTGATTTGCCTGCGTATTTATAAACGCCCAATGCAATAATGCCTGTGAACACCGCAGCAGCTGCATACTTCATAGCAGCAAAACGGCGCTTGGGCATGGCTATAATTTTTGCGCCGCTATTTTCTTTTGCTTTACTTGCAATATTTGCTGCCAGCCCGTCAAAATAACCAACAGGCACCCGGTATGGCTGCAGTTTATTTATGCCTTCCAAAACCGCAGGTGTTTTTTCCTCCCAAATATTGGCAACTGTGCTGCTGGCTGCCTGTTCAAAATAATACTCAGGCACGGCAAAAGGGTTTTCTTTTTTAATGCCTGCAAGCAAAGGCGAAAGCTCATTTAACTCATGCGCCACAGTACCTTCTATTTTTGATAGGATATTATCAGGTAAATTATCAAAGTAACCGGCAGGCACTTCGTTTTTTATGCTGGCTGCCACAATAGCAGGCACAGTTTCAAAATAACCTTCCGGCACAGCAAAAATATTGGCGTTGCCAGCCATTGCCAGCACAGGCGCCAGCCCATTTAATTCGTTCAATATCTCAACATTCCTTTCCATCCGTGAGTGTAATGACTATTTAACAATGTTTTAGTTTAATGATTCAGCAGATAATCTTCAATTTTTTTTACTGCATGGTGGTAGCTGGCTTTTAAAGCCCCTTCGCTTGTTTCCAGAACCCGGCTCATTTCTTCGTACGGCATTTCTTCGTAATACCTGAGGCTGAAAACTGTTCGCTGCTTATCAGGCAGTTGTTGCATAGCCAATTGCAGCTTCCATTCAATTTTGCTGCTGTCGAAATTGCTCTCGGCCTTCAATTTTTCTTCCAGCCCGTTCTCCACATCGCCCAGCGGTACCGCCGATTTTCTTTTCTGTTGCTCCAAAAATGTTAAGCATTCATTAGTGGCAATCCGGTAAAGCCAGGTATAAAGCTGGCTGTCTTCCCTGAAATTATCAAGCCCTTTCCAAACCTTAATAAACATATTCTGAAGCACATCATTGGCGTCTTCATGCTGCACCACCATCCTGCGTATGTGCCAGTACAATTTTTCCTGGTACTTTTTTATGATGGCAGTAAACGCCCTCTCTTTTGTGCCTGTTTCCCTAAACTGCACCAGCAATTCTTTGTCGTCTTGATGTATTATGGCCATAGTATCAGGTATAAAAATAGAAAAAGCCCTGTTATGATGTTTGTTTTTGGCAAAGGTTTAATAGCAAAAGTGTAACTTTCTGTTTTAAACAATGGCAATGAAACGTTCTTTATTAACTTTTGCTTTTTGCCTTATTGCTTTCAAAAGCTTTTGCTGGGGCTTTTATGCCCATAAAAAAATAAACTACTACGCTGTGTTCCTGCTGCCGCCGGAAATGATGGTATTGTATAAGCCTAATATTGATTTTTTGGAAGAACATGCTGTGGACCCTGATAAAAGAAGGTATGCTGTGAAAGAAGAAGGGCCAAGGCATTTTATAGATATTGACCATTATGGCGCTTACCCATACCCCAATTTGCCACGCAAATGGAAAGATGCAGTAGCAAAATTTGGCGAAGATTCTGTGCAAGCTTATGGCATTGTGCCGTGGCATTTGCAAACTATGCTGTATAGGCTTACCGATGCTTTCAGAGAAAGGAACTTCAGCAGGATTATGAAGAACAGCGCAGAGATTGGGCATTATATTGCCGATAGCCATGTACCGCTTCATGCCAACAGCAACCACAATGGCCAATACAGCAACCAAAAAGGCATACATGGTTTTTGGGAAAGCCGTGTGCCGGAGTTGCTGGCTGAAAAAAACTTTGATTTTTTTATTGGCAAAGCGCAATACATAAACAAGCCTGCTGAATATATCTGGGCAAGGGTATTGGAAAGCGCCTTGGCATCCGATTCTGTGTTGCTGTTTGAAAAAGAATTGACAAAACAATTCGATGCAGACCAGAAATATAGTTTTGAAACAAGAAATGGTGTTGTGGTGCGCCAGTATTCGTCTGCGTTTACGGAAGCATTCGACAGAAAACTAAATGGCATGGTGGAAAGAAGGATGCGGCTGTCTATTTTTTCAATTGCATCTTTTTGGTACACCGCATGGGTAAATGCGGGGCAGCCCAACCTGAAAGAATTAGCAGGCCAAAAGTTTTCACCACAGGACTTAGAAGAGTTTGATAAACTCAATGCTTCCTGGCAAAGCAATGGCAAAATGATTGGGCGGGAAGAGGAATAGATGGCTGCTTTGGGTTTATTTTCCTTTGCCAAACGGGCTTCAACATCCTTTTAGGCCTTGTTGTCTTCAAAATGCTTCATTTTGTTATACAAAGTTTTCCTGTCGATCTTTAAAATTTCAGCAGCTTTTGTTTTATTAAAATTCACCTGTTTCAGCACATTCATTATTGCTTCGTACTCGGCGCTTGCTGCTGCGCCTTTAAGCCCTGTTGGCTGAAGGGCTGCTGTTTTTTCTTCCGGGCTATTGGTTGACGCTGTAATTTTTTGTGGCATAGCCGGCCCGCTGATGATTTCCCAGGGCAAAACATTTTTATTAATAAGCCCGCCGGTTGTAAGCAAGGCCGCTCTTCTCACCACATTCCTGAACTCCCTTATATTGCCAGGCCAGTTGTATTCAAGAAATAAATGCATCACATCATCTTCAAAACCGTCTATTGATTTATTAAGTTCGCTGTTTGCCTGTTCCAAAAAGAATTTGGCAAACAATGGTATGTCAGTTTTCCTGTTGCGGAGCGCCGGTATGTGAATTGAAAATTCATTGAAGCGGTGGTACAGGTCTTCCCTGAACTTTCCTGCCATATATGCTTCCTTTAAATTTTCATTTGATGCTACAATTATCCTTACGTCAGTTGGCATTTCTTTGTTGCCGCCTACTCTTTTAAACTTTCTTTCCTGTATCACCCTTAATAAAGTTACTTGCACATCCAGCGGCAGGTTGCCTACTTCGTCAAGAAAAAGCGTGCCGCCGCCAGCAGTTTCAAACAAACC
>CAYRRL010000027.1:0-13525 GCA_964426665.1 uncultured Ferruginibacter sp.
TGCTAAAATGTTATTTGCTTTCATTGTTGGTTTTATTATTTTTTACAAATATTTTTTCTTTATTGAGTATCGTTGTGAACTTGTTCTGTTATTCTTTTCTTTCAGTGAAAGGAAAGAATAATATGACTTGTACTTATATCACAAAATTCAGCACGTCTGGCAATGGCTGGTGTATATCCTTTATTGTTGATTCACTCTTATGATATACAATTGACCTTGGCAACACGCTATTCGTCAGCCAAACATTACCGCCTATAACACTGTCTTTTCCGACTACTGTTTCGCCACCTAAAATGGTAGCGCCGGAATATATCACTACATTATCTTCAATCGTCGGGTGCCGCTTTGATTTTGCTTCGTCCTTATTTACACTTAATGCGCCTAATGTTACACCCTGGTAAATTTTTACATTATCGCCTATCACTGTTGTTTCGCCTATCACAATCCCGGTGCCATGGTCAATAAAAAATGATTTGCCAATAGCAGCGCCGGGGTGGATATCAATCCCTGTTTTGCCATGGGCATATTCGGCAAAAACCCTCGGCAATATTTTTACGCCCTGCACCCACAACTGGTGTGAGAAACGATACACTGCTGTTGCATAAAAACCAGGGTATGCCACCAGCACTTCTTCCATTGACTCTGCAGCAGGGTCAAACTGGATGATCGCTTCTGCATCTTTTAATAATGCATCATAAATAGCCGGCACATCATCAAAAAATTTACTTGTTATTTCCTGTGTCCTGTTCCCATCCCCAACTACATCATATATCAATGTAGAAAGATGGCTTTTGTACGACTCAAGTTCTTTTGACAACTCAAACTCCGAATGTTTCTTCTGCCGCTCAGGTATAAATAAAAATTCAAAGAACCCGTCAATAAACTCTGCTGACAACGTTTTATCAGGAAAAGTTTTACTTGACTTTTGGTGTTGCTGGTAAAGCCTGTTAATAAAACTTGTACTCATAATTTCTGTTTGTTGTTCAAAGGTATCGTATCTGTAAAATGTAAAGCCAGGCATTTTGCAATCAAAAAATTACTCAATCATGCATGCCCCAACCGTTACATTGCTTGTTTCGTCAATCAGTATGGCGCCGCCATTCACTCTTAATTTTTTAT
The DNA here is from genome assembly GCA_964426665.1 of uncultured Ferruginibacter sp. Classification (GTDB taxonomy): domain Bacteria; phylum Bacteroidota; class Bacteroidia; order Chitinophagales; family Chitinophagaceae; genus Ferruginibacter. Next base: position 1,120 of record CAYRRL010000027.1, read on the forward strand.
ACTCATCAAACGGTATTGGCGAGGCCGTTTTTATTGTCGCCCTTACCACATCATTCAATACTGCCTGTTCAGGTGCCTGCAAATGCTCCAGTGAATTTACATCCAGTTTATAGGCTATGTCTTTCACCGCTGCTTTTACCACACGGCTGTTTATCTGCAATAAATATTTGTTGCCTGCAGCCAAGGGTTTGTTGCCCATCCAGCACAACAATACTTCCATTTCGTTTTCCACTTTTGGCAGGTTATTGCTTTGCACAATCACATCGCCACGGCTTATATCAACATCGTCTTCTAAATGCAGTATCACACTTTGCGGCGCAAACGCCTCATCTACTTCTTTCCCGGCCAATTCTATTTTACTAACCGTACTTGTTAGCCCGGAAGGAAGCACTGTCACCTTATCCCCTTTTTTATAAATACCACTGATAATTTTTCCTGCATAGCCACGGTAATCATGCAAATCATCTGTTTGAGGCCTTATCACATACTGTACGGGGAATCTTGCATCAGTTAAATTCACATCTCTTGACACTTCAACATTCTCCAGTATATGCAGCAATGATTCGCCGTCATACCATGGGAAGCCTGGGGATTTCCCAACAATATTATCTCCGTTGATAGCACTGATTGGTATGTAAGTAATATCTTTCAAACCAAGTTTCTTTGCCACTTCGGCATAATCAATCACAATATTGTTGTACACATCCTGTGAGTTCTCCACCAAGTCCATTTTATTAACTGCCACCACCACATGCGGTATGTTCAATAATGATGCAATGATGGAATGCCTCCTTGTTTGTTCCACCACGCCATTACGGGCATCTACTAAAATAATTGCAAGGTCTGCATTGGATGCGCCTGTAACCATGTTACGTGTATATTGTATATGGCCCGGTGCATCCGCAATAATAAACTTACGCTTTGGCGTGCTGAAATATTTATAAGCAACATCTATTGTAATCCCCTGTTCCCTCTCTGCCCTTAGGCCATCCGTCAACAAAGCCAGATCAATCTCCCCGGCTTCTTTATTCTTGCTTTGCTTTTCAATTGCCTCCAACTGGTCAATCATTATTGATTTGCTGTCGTACAATAAACGCCCTATTAATGTGCTTTTGCCATCGTCAACGCTTCCTGCAGTTATAAACCTTAAAATATCCATTAAGTAATAAGTTTTAAGTTGTAAGTAATAAGTTGTGTTGCAAGTAATCGTACTTAATACTTATTACTTACAACTTACCGCTCTAAAAATACCCTCCCTTCTTTCTGTCTTCCATTGCTGCTTCGCTTACTTTATCATCAATCCTTGTTTCGCCACGCTCGCTTGTTTTGGTTGCAATAATTTCATTAATGATATCATCCAACGTTGAAGCATTTGATTCCACAGCAGCGGTGCATGTCATGTCCCCTACTGTCCTGTAGCGCACTTTCTTTTTGCTGATTACATCAGTGTCATCAACCCTTATGAATTCTGATGTAGCCACCAATTGCCCTTCAAATTCCAGCACTTCCCTTTCATGTGCAAAGTAGATGGATGGCAAAGCGATATTGTTGCGCCTGATATAATTCCATACATCCAGTTCTGTCCAGTTGCTAATGGGGAACACCCGTACATTTTCGCCTTTGTGTATGCGGCCATTGTAAGTGTTCCATAATTCTGGCCTTTGCAGCTTTGGGTCCCATTGGCCAAATTCATCCCTTACAGAAAAAATCCTTTCTTTCGCCCTTGCTTTTTCCTCGTCCCGCCTTGCGCCGCCAATGCAGGCATCAAACTTGAATTCTTCAATCGTATCTAATAAAGTAAAAGTTTGCAGCGCATTGCGGCTGGCAAATTTTCCTTTTTGTTCTGTAAGCCCTTTTTGTTTGATAGTGTCTTCTACTTTCCTTACAATCAATTTTTCGCCAATGCTGCTGGCTAATTCATCACGGAAACCAAGCGCTTCCTGAAAATTGTGGCCCGTGTCAATATGCACCAGCGGGAAAGGAAACCTGCCCGGGCGGAATGCTTTTAATGCCAGGTGCACCAGCACTATCGAATCCTTGCCCCCGGAAAACAGCAAAGCCGGCCTTTCAAACTGCCCAGCTACTTCCCTCATAATGTGTATTGATTCCGACTCTAACTGGTCTAAATAATCGCCCCATGCTGCCTGCCCCATATTGTTGATATTATTTTGATTTGACATTTATCGATTCCTGTATTAACTGTTTATACCTTTTATTATTGTATGCCACCCGATATTTAGCAGGTTTCTAATTTTCTATTTTTTTTCTTCCTCATGCACATGCAGCCCACATTCTTTCTTATTGGCATCTTCCCACCACCAGCGGCCGGCTCTAAAGTCCTCGCCGGGGCGTATAGCCCTGGTGCAGGGCGCACAGCCAATGCTTACAAAACCCCGGTCATGCAGGGGGTTATATGGCACATGGTTGTTGCTTATATATTCTTTTACTTCATCAGTTGTCCAGTGAAGGATTGGATGGTATTTAATTACCTGGTTTGCATCGTCCCATTCCACCATCGGCAAATCATGCCTGCCAGGCGAGTGTTCGGCCCTAAGCCCCGTTATCCAAACGGCATTGCCGGCAAGTGCCCGTTTAAGCGGCTCCACCTTGCGGATAAAACAGCATTGTTTCCTGTTGTCAACAGATTCGTAAAATGAATTAGGGCCCTTTTCTGCTACAAAATCCTGCAACAATTGCTCATTGGGATAATACGCTTTAACCTGTGTATTGTACATCGAATTGGTGCTGCTCCAAACAGAATAAGTTTCTGGAAACAGCCTTCCAGTATCTAAAGTAAAAATGGAAACTGGCAATTTATTGCTGAGTATTTCATGGGTAATTGCCTGGTCTTCGTAACTGAAGCTGGTGGAAAAAGTTACCTGCCCCGGGAATGCATCTACCAGCAGCTTAATAAACTCCGCAATCTTTAGTCTACCAGACTGGTGGAGTAAATTGGCAATAATATCTTTTTTTGTTTCGTTCATTTTTTTGTTCAGTTACTTCGCAGGAAAATTGTATGCAGGAAAACGAATCAGCAGTGGCAATGTTGTGTGCAACAACACCTGCTTTTGTTATTATAACAAATAAAAAGGGGCATACAAAACATTAAGTCTACTTGTTTGATAGACAAATGTAGGGCCAATTGCCGGATTATTAAAATATTTTTCCGTTTTGTTAAGCAAACGTTGCCAACAACTAAAAAATATTGCTGGCGCTTAGTATATTTACATGTTTACAATTGCTTAATATGACCAGAGAAGAAAAATTTATGCAGGAAGCTATTGCGCTGTCGCAAAAGGGGATGGACAATAACGAGGGCGGCCCTTTCGGGTGCATTATAGTAAAGGGCAATGAAATTGTAGGGCGGGGCAATAACAAAGTAAGTTCCAGCAACGACCCCACGGCTCATGCAGAAGTAACCGCCATACGTGATGCCTGCAAAAACCTTAACACATTTCAATTGGCCGATTGCGAAGTCTATACTTCCTGCGAACCCTGCCCTATGTGCCTTGGCGCTATTTACTGGGCCAGGCCCAAAGTGGTTTATTTTGCCAACAACAGGCAGGATGCTGCTGATATTGGCTTTGACGATTCTATGATATACGATGAAATGAATGCTTCGCTTGAAGACCGGAAAATCCCTATCCTCCCCCTTGGCAGAAGCGATGCTTTGAAGGTATTCAGGCAATGGAAGGAAAAAGACGATAAAACTTTATACTAACAAGAATACTGCCCATTGCCCTATACCAATACAAACCCAACAATTAATTGCCGTAAATTTTCCCCCGGCGATTTGCCCATGCTGGTGCATTACCTGCACCACTTAAGCGATGAAACCAAAAGCCGGTTTGGCCCACATGCTTTTGACATGCCGGGCTTAATCAATTTTTACAATAGCAGCAATACCATCCATGGCTTTATTGCAGAAGATATTCCGTGCAGGGAGATTATAGGCTATACAGTAATTAAAGAAGGCGTTCTTGAGCATGACAGGGGCCGGCTGGCACAATACGGCTACCCAAACCTTGATAACAAATGCTGCACTTATGCCCCGTCTGTTGCCGATAAATGGCAGGGAAAAGGCATTGGCAAAATGCTGTTCCAGTTTATTTTGGGCTATTGCGAACAACTTCAAATCGATAAAATAATTTTATGGGGCGGTGTTCAAAGCACTAATGAAAGAGCTGTGAATTTTTACAAACAGTTGGGCTTTGTAACGCTTGGCACTTTTGAATACAATGGGCTAAACCAGGATATGGTGCTTGCCATTGGCTAAAATAACAAAGAGTGCAATCGCACTCTTTATGATAAATTTAAAAATACTGCCGTTAAATATTTAATTAAAGCACCATCACTTTTATTACCGTGGATTTCCCTGTAATGCCAATCACTTCAAGCTGGTAATTGCCGCTTGTTAATTGAGATGATGGATGAATAACATTGGTGGCTGTGCCCCCCGCATGGTTTATCAGTTCTTTCCAGATAAGCTGGCCATTGGCGTTAGTTATTTTTACTGTGTATATACCTGCAGCCACATTGCTCATTTGCAGCCCAATACTTCCGTCTGTTGATGGGTTGGGGTAAACTGTGTAGCCTGTTTTGCCTTTAACAGCGCTTACTTTTACAATGCGGCTGTATTGAACTGCGCCACGGTTGTCAATGCTTTTTACCCTGTAAAAATTATCCCCATTCACAGGGTAAGCATCCAGCCAATTGTAAGATGAACCGTTGTTTGCTGCTACTGCACCCGTTTTTGTAAAGCTAATCCCATCGGTTGACCTTTCAACTTCATAGCTTTTTATATTGATTTCGTTTTCTACTTTCCATTCCACTGCATTGCCGTTGCTGCTTTTTGTTGCAGTAATGCTTACAAACGATACAGGCAGCACTACAGTGCTCCTGAACACAATCCTGAACCTGTCTGTTGCGTAAGAAGCTGCATCGCTTGTTATAGAGAAATCAACTTCAGTTGTGCCGCCAAGGTTAACAGGCGTTGAAGTATTTAAAAACTTATCTTCCAAAAATGCAACAGTTGCATGGCCAAAATTTGCTGCAGTAAACTGAAGGCGGTAAGGCTGTGCTTTCAGTTTCCGCATATTGAAAAACACGGTATCAGATTCCGCAACGGGTTCCCTTGTTTCCACTACAAGCGGCAAACCATTTCTGAAAGGGCCAAAGTTGTCACCAAAGTTTGTTGGCTTCACAGCATCTTTTTCATCAACTGTATTGGAGAAACCTTCGCCAAACACAACAGTGCTGCCATCAGAAATATCAGGCGAGCCTGTGCTCATATTGTACAAGTTAGTAATGATGTAACTGTTGACTGCATTGGGGCTCATGGGCCTTAACACAAGGCTGCTGCCAGAAAGTTTGCTGGCCTCATTTATTACAAGGCTGGCGCCCCCCGGAGTGGTACGCACCATAAAGGCCTGGCCCGATTGTATTTTTGTGTTGCCCACGCCTGCTGTATAGCTGCCACCCCCGATTGAAGGCGCCCATGGCGTTGGGGTAAATGCGCTGAACGTAACCCATGCGCCCAGGCCTTGTGAGCCCGGCACTTTGGGGTCCCATACAGAAAACGTTTGGTCAATATTGGGTTTGTTAAGCAAAGTAAAATCTATAACCGATGCATAGTTGTTGCCAATAGCAGCAAATGCCCCTGCGGCGGGTACAGCAATAGCAGGCTGGTCTCCCTGGAACAAACTTCCTTTGCTACGCAGCAATACAGGTGTTGGCGTAGCGCCAGTACCCATTGCCGGAGTAACGCTTCTGTCGCCCCTGCTGAAAAGCATATAAGATTTATTAGCCCCTGCAGATGTAATAGGCACAGTTGTGCTTGTAACGGCTGACCACGAGCCAGCATTGTAATAGAGCAATGAACTGCTTGGCGTATTAAAATCAAAACCATTGGCTGCCCAGGAACCTGAATTGGAAGTTATCATAGTCCCATATCCATTGCCGGGGTTAACGCCAGCCGGCTGGTTTTCCTGCCATGCCTGCTTAATAGTTTGGCCATAAGTAGGAGCAGCCATAAACCTCCATGCCCTTACGGCAGGCAAATACCTTTCTACTGTAACATCTCCGCTGATATAACCGCCCGCTATTGCACCCGGTGCTACCCTTGCAGTGCCAATAGCGCTTGATTTTAAAGTAAGGTTGCCGCCTGTTGTCAAAACCGCCGTACCAGTTACGGATACTGTCCCTTCATTGCCTGGCGATGCACCGCCAGTAATATCTAATGGAGTGCCAAGCAACGCTGTAGCCGCATTAACAAGTGAAAGGTTCTTAAGCACCTGGCTCCCGGCAGTGAAACTAACTGTGCCGGCTGCCCCGCCCAAACTAAGGCTTGATGTGTTAGAGCCGCTTAATGTTCCCGGCCCGCTAATGCTGCCATTGATTGTAAGCGTATTGCCATTAATATCAAGAATGGAAGAGGCAGTGCCAGTAATAAAATTGCCGCTTAATGGTGTTTTATCAATAGTTAAATCCGATTGCAATGGAATAGTTACCGGGCGGTTGATAGTAAACTGGCCGGTAATGTTGCCGCCTGTTGCAAAACGCAAAGTGCCTACTGTGCCTACGCTTCCGCTTATTGTCAAAGCAGAATTTTTATCAGCATAAATATTCCCGGTAGTGCTTGTTAATCCAGAAAATTGCAAATCATTATTTGCCTGTGTTAAGGTGAACGATGCTAAATCAAGTGTGCCTGCAGCAACAATTGCTTTGTTTAAAGAAACATTGGCGCCAATGGTAAGGTTAGCCATTGTGCTGATAGCCGCAGGGAACGGGTTAACTGTAGCGCCATTTAAAACATAGTTGGCGCCAACGTTATATGCTTTTGTGATTTTAGTGCCAGCCAAAATACTTCCTGTTGTACCGTCAATTGCTGTCCCCTCAATTGCTGTATTAGGCGCAATGCCCGTGTTGGCTGTAATAAGTGTAGCGTTTGAATTAAGATTAAATGCTGCATTGTTCCCAACATTATTATCATCTGTACCAACAGTAATATTCCTTGTCCCGGCATTTAGTATAGAATTGGTTGCAACAGTGAGGCTGCTGCTGAAAGGGGCAGAGCCTGAGCGGAGCAATTCCAGCGTACTGTTCAGTGTAAGTGTTGTGCTTGCAGAGCCGTCGCCGATTATAAAACTCACCGCACCATTTTTATTGGTAGATGTATTGCTGTATTGTTGTGCAGCACCATTAAATAAAATACTTCCCGGTGCAGTGCCAATCAGCGTTGTAATTTGCCCCGAGCCGCTAATATCTAAATTGCCAGCCAGCCTTATTTGCGTTGCATAAGTGTAAGCATTGAAATCAACAAAACTAGTAAGCGCTGAGGAAGCAGATATGCCGTTCACCGTCATATTGCCAAGTATTGTTAATGCCCTTGCCCCAGTATTGTTCCCTACATTTAATTGTGCAGGCGCTGCATCTGTGCCTGATACTTGCAAATTACCACCCAAAGTAAGGTCGCCCAGCAATTGGTGAGTACCGCTTTCTATTACAATGTTGTTGTAGTTGCTGACGCCGCTGGCTGGTTTTAATACAGGGATATTTGCAGACCCAGTGTTAAAATTTACCGTGCTGCCTGCTGCATTAAAACCGGTAGCACCCGGGAAACTTGCAACTGTTGGCACTGTGAAAGTTGGCCCGGAAATGAAAATTGTATCTGTGCCCCCGCCGCCAAGAGTAATTACCCTGTTTCCATTTGTAACTGTTAGGTTATAATATTTCCATGCGGGGGTGTTTGTTGCCGTATTTGTTTTAAATGCAGGGATTGTTTGTGCGCCAGTGCCGTTAAAATTAAAAGTTGAGGTTGTAAATACTTGTTTGAAGTTGGTAGCGCTTAATGTAAATACTCCTGCTATGTTAATGATATTGCCGTTATGAACATAGAGATTGGAGCCGCCTAAATTCCCTGTAATCTCAAGGTCGTTGTACACCAAACCTGATAAAGCCGTATTGCCACCACCAGATCTGTTCATTACCACTTTTGAGCCAGTCATTATATTATTTGCCGCCACATAAGGCGTGTATGGAATAAAAGCTTTACAGTAAATAACATGCGTTGGGTCTGTTGAGCCAAGCGGGTCATAAACCCTTTGGCCATTAGCAGAGGAGGATACAGTGCCATACCAAAAGCCAGGCACATTTTGGGAACCTGATGAGCTGAAATTAAAAGTGTTATACGAATCGTAAGTAGCAGAATAGTTTGTAGCCGTTACTGAAAAAACATTGGCTACATCAATGGTATTATTGGAAACGCCATTGCCTAACCTGATGGTATTCCCCCCTCTGTTACCTGCTATCGTAAGGTTATAATAATTAGTTGCAAATACCCTCTGTATTGTTGCGCCTGCAGCGTACACAAAAGTGCCAGTGCCAAATGCTGGTGTTGCGCCGCTTATGCTAAGGTCGCCTGTTATTGTTGTGGTTGCAGGCAGTGTCTTTGCTGCAGAGCCTGAAAAAGACAAACAGCCATAAGCAAGGTTTAAAACTGTTTGGGCATTTACTGAGCTTGCATACGCAAAAGTGCTGGTACTGGCAAAGCTTACGGTGCCGGTTATATCTACCAGATCGTACACGCTAATGCTTGCAGTGCCGTTCATTGTAAGAGAGGCAGACGGGCCAACGGTTAACTGGTACACTTGTATAGCAGTGCCAGTACTTATTACCGGCATATTGCCGCCCAATGTATTAATGATAGCTACTTCGGTAGGCGCAGCAGGGTAACCTACGCCGCCTGTCCAGTTGCCCGGGTTTGTCCATGATGTATTGCTTGCGCCTGTCCAAGTGAATGTTACAATTTGCAGTGCATTTACAAAATCACTGCCGATGTAAAATGTTTTAGCATCAATGTCTGCAATCACCAAGCCGGATTTTCCCACCAAAGGAGCATCAACTGTGCCACTGCTTGGTATTAATGTACCAAACCCGGCTACCGCATCTGTCAACCTGAGGGTGCTCACATTATCAACAGAGCCGATATTATTGCCTTGTGCTGTTACAGAAATTGTAGTGCCGCCAGAGCCAAGGGCAAATGTGCCTGTGCCTATTGCCCAGCTTGAATTTGTTCGTTTATCAAGCACAGAACCATTGTCATTAAAAGTTGGGGCAATAGCTGTTGCGTTCACAATAGCTGTATGGGAAACTGTTATATCCCCTGAAGTGCCGCCCGTTAAATTAGCAGCAGAGAAAAATATGTTGATTGACCGGTCATTGGTGCCGCTGCCAAATGGGAATCTTGAATTGGAAGTAGAAGCATTTGTCGGCAACCCTGTAACAGGGAAACGCCTGCTTAATGAACCGCTTGTAATGAACCCGGATGTATAAACAAGCTGAGTAGCAAGCGATGCATTAGTAAGCGACAACGTGTTGCCGCTTCCGATACCGATACTCCCCGATACCATGTTGAATGTGCCTGCAATTGTTCTATTAAAGGATGCAGGGAACGTAACGCCCACTGTGCTGTTTAGCGTAAGGTTGGCAGGCCCGTTTGATGCAGGGAATTCAACAGAGGATGCAGTTTGAGTAGTTGAACCATTGTAAATAAGCGTAAAATTATTGGCACCTGCCCCGCTGCCTGCATAAGTGATAACACCTGGCCCGGTAAAATTACCGCCATTGCTGCAGGTGGCTGCTGTGGCAGAGTTGATATTCGTTACTCTTAAAGAGCCTGCAATGCCAACAGAATTCAATGCCACGCCTACAGCATCGGCATTATTGTTAATGATATTGCAGCGGCCTGCACCGGGGTTGTTCCATGTGCCGGCTATTGTTACCACCTGTGATGTATTCCCTGTGAATTGAATAATCATTTGCGAGGCAGTATTAGTGCTGGTAGATGACCAGGTGGTGCCGGTTCCTTTGGCAAGGCTCCCTTTTACGGCCAGGGTTGCTGTTGAAGCGGAAGCGCCGCTTCCGGCAAAGTCAATGGTGCCTCCAACTGTATGTGAAAAATTGCCGGTTACATTTAAAGCCGTTGTTCCGGTAGCAGCCTGCAATACAACAGTGCCGGCTGTTTGGTTGTAACCGCCAGCATTGATAGTTGTGGCTCCTGTACCAATAAACCTCAATGAATAGCTGCCTGTATTGGTTACCGTCAGGTTGCCTGCAATATTTATAGGTGCGCCGTAAAAATCAAAGTCGATATTGCCCGCCTGAGACGCACAATTCCAGGTAAGGTTGGAAAATGAATTAGTGGTTAAGCCTGTTGGGGCAATTGTACCAGCATTAAGCCCGGTAATATTACAAGTAGAACCGGTAAGCCAAAAGCAAACTGGTATTGCAGAAGCCGCCGAGCCATCAGCAGCATGATAATAATTTGACCCGCCCACCCAGGTAATAGCAGAAACATTGCTGCTGTTGAATACGCCCGAATTGTAAGTTATAGAGCCGGTGGCAGCAATTGTTGTGCCGCCAGTGCCTGCTACATCAAAATCAAGCGTGCCGCCTGAAAGCGTGATAGCACTGTTGATTACAACCTTTCCGCCTGAGCTTGGCGCTATGCCAAAAACACCCGATGAAATAGTAAAAGCCCCGGTATTAATAAGCGACACAGTGAGCAAATCGCCCACATAAATGCTGCCCGCTGATGAATATACCAAGGCATTTACAGCACCAAGCGACAATACATTAGTGCTAACATTGGTTGTAAGCGTAACAGAACTGGTGCCGGATAATATTCTTAATGCGCCGATAGTTTGATTGGGAACGTTAGCAATGGTGAGCGGCGCTGTTGCATTAAAAGCAAGTATATCATTTGTGGCAGGGGCTGAGCGAACAGGCGACCAGTTTGAGCTGGTTTGGTAATCCCCTACGGCTGCTCCCACCCATGTATAAGTAGTTTGTGCAAAGCACAACTGCTGCAAAAAAATGAGCGTGAATAAAAAATGTAAAATCCTTGGCATAATTGTTTTCTTTAGATTTTAGCACGGATATTAAGGTTGCAAGGACATTAAACTTAAATCTGCTTAAGGGAGTAAATTTTCTAAGGGATAATAGAATCTTTGGTTTTATTTGACAAATATAGTTTTTTTTTGCCCCCGCAGAGCCTGTTAATCCTCATTTTTATCAAAAAACAACTCAAAACAAACTACAAGGCTAAACAAAGGCTGCCAAAGGGCATAAAATTCAGGTTAATAACGCTTTTAATACGTTTTTATTGGCAACACAAAAAAAAGCCTGCAAGAAACTTGCAGGCTTGATTATCAGTATCGTGCAATATTATTTAGCAGCAATAGCAATAGCAATTACTGTCTTCTTTTTATCTGGCCCAATTACTTCTAATTGGTAAGGCCCGGCAGCTAAATAAGCAGGGTAGCTAATTAAATGGGCCTGCACAGATTTAGTGTGCAAGAACTGCTGCAATGAAACTGCCTGGCCTGACTCGCTTACAAGCCGCACGGCATATTTGCCCTCCAGCGATGCCGCGTTCATCTTCAACCCGATTTTCCCATTTGTAACAGGGTTTGGAAAAACATACAAGTTGCCTTTCTCCCTCATTACTTTCACCTTTACCATATCGCTGTAATCATTAGCAGCATAATCATCATTGCTCACAGCTTTCACACGGTAATAATATTCTCCCTCAGCAAGGCTTGGGTCTGTTATTGAATAGTGGCAAAGAATATCGCCATTCTCTTTTGCATTCAATTCGCCCGCTTTTTCAAAATCTTTGCCATCCACTGACCTTTCTATTTCGTAATGGTTAACCAAAGCGGCATTTTCAACAGACCAGTTTATAATAGCATTGCTGTAAAGCGCATCAGCGCCAATACTATGGAACCTTGCAACTTTTTTGAATGTAATGAAGAACCTGTCTGCAGCAAATGAAGCTGCGTTGCCTGTTACTTCAAAATTAACCCAGGTATTGCCACGCATATTCAATGGTGTAGCGGTTCCAAGGAACTTATCGTGCAGGTATGCAATCCTGTTCCTGCTCCTGATAATATTGTCAATGCTCACCCTGAATTTGTACTTGAATTGCCTTGCCCTTGCAAAATTGAACCATAAAGTATCTGTGCTATTTAGGAAAGGCCTTCTTTCTATAGCAAAGTAATTGTTATTACTTCTGATACAGAAGGTTTCATTGACATTAGTAAACTTAACAGCGTCTAGATAATCATTCCCTATTGAATAATCGTCATTAAACTGTGCTAATACACCATCTGCTAATTGATCAGTTCCATCAGGATTTACTAAATAAAGGCTTGTTGTTAATGAAGATGCTGGTATGGGTATTGGCCTGAACAATAACGATGAAACTGGTGAAGTTAGTTTTGCAGCTTCTGTAAATGTAACAGTTGGCGCAGGCGAAGCTCCAGTTGTTTCAACAACAAAAGCTTGACTAGAACGAATGGTATCGGTAACATTTGTAGAAGGCACATCATTAATTCCAGCGGGG